>DAHWDR010000182.1:0-4387 GCA_027330745.1 Acetobacteraceae bacterium
TGGTCAAGCAGTAGGGGCGGGGGGGGCGCACTCATGCGGCCAGGGGCGGTTGTCGTTTCGATGCGGCGTCCCTGATCGATCGAGGCCGCCCGCCCTATCCCCCATCCACCGCAAGCCGCTTCAGATCCGCCAAGGAACACCAATCCAACGCCCCCTCGGCCGTCGCCGCCAGCACCACCCCGGGCGCGGCGCCGGCCGCCAGCGCCTCCGCCCAGCGCGGCGCGCACAGGCACCATTGGTCGCCGGCCACCAGACCGGGAAACCCGAACTCCGGATGCGGCGTGGACAGGTCATTCCCCGCGCTCGCGCTGAACGCCAGGAACGCGTCGGTCATCACCGCGCAGACCGTGTGGCTGCCCAGATCCTCCGGCCCGGTATCGCAGCATCCGTTGCGGTAGAACCCGGTTACCGGGTCCGCCGAACACAATCCCAGCGGCCCGCCCAGCACGTTGCGCGAGGGCGGCCTGCCGCCGCGGCGGCTGGTTTCATCGAAGGGCATCACCGGTCTCCTGCGCCGCTATCCAACCCGATTGGCGCCGCCCCCGCAATCCGCGCTAGCATCGCCCCTAACCCAGGGAGAACGCAGATGGAATTCGGCGCCAGCATCTTCTTCACCGACTACTCGATCGCCCCCACCGCCCTTGCGACCGCGATGGAAGCGCGCGGCTTCGAATCGCTCTGGGCGCCCGAGCATTCGCATATCCCCACCTCCCGCCTCTCGCCCTATCCCGGCGGCGGAGATCTGCCGAAATCCTACTACGACGTGCTGGACCCGTTCGTGGCGCTGGCGGCGGCCGCGGTGGTCACGAAAACCCTGAAGCTCGGCACCGGCGTCTGCCTGGTGATCCAGCGCGACACGATCCAGACCGCGAAGCTGGTCGCCTCGCTGGATCAGATCAGCGGCGGGCGGTTCCTGTTCGGCATCGGCGGCGGCTGGAACGCCGAGGAAATGGCCGATCACGGCACGGAATTCGCCACCCGCTTCAAGAAGATGCGCGAACAGATCGAGGCGATGATCCTGATCTGGACCAAATCCAAGCCGGAATACCACGGCGAGTTCGTGAATTTCGACCCGATGATGACCTGGCCCAAGCCGATCCAGAAACCGCATCCGCCGGTGATCGTGGGCGGCGCCTTCCCCCATGCCGCGCGGCGCGCGATCCGCTACGGCCAGGGCTGGATCCCGATCGCCGGACGCGGCGACATCACCGATCAGATCCCGGCCTTTCGCAAGATGGCGGAGGAAGCCGGCCGCGATCCCGCGACCCTGCCGATCAGTCTGTTCTCGGCCAAGGAGGATCTTGATACGCTGAAGCGCTTCCGCGACCTCGGCGTGGCGCGGGTGACGGTGGCGCTGCCGTCGGCCCCGGCCGATCAGGTGCTGCCGATCCTGGACCGCTGGGCCGCGCTGCGCGCCGCGGTGGGGTAAGCCGATGGCGGCGCGCACCGAAACCGATAGCCTCGGCAGCATCGAGATCGAGGCCGATCGCTACTGGGG
Source organism: Acetobacteraceae bacterium (assembly GCA_027330745.1). Lineage (GTDB taxonomy): Bacteria > Pseudomonadota > Alphaproteobacteria > Acetobacterales > Acetobacteraceae > JAJZVS01. Next base: position 1,499 of record DAHWDR010000182.1, read on the forward strand.
TCCGCAGACCGAACGCGCGCGCCGCCTGTTCCGGATCGGCACGGAACGCTTCCCGCCCGCCCTGATCCACGCATTCGGCACCCAGAAACAAGCCGCGGCCGAGGCCAACCTGGCGCTCGGCGAATTGCCGGATACGCTGGCCGGTCCGATCGCCAGCGCCGCCGCCGAGCTTGCCGCCCGCAGGTTCGATGCGGATTTCCCGCTTCCGGTCTGGCAGACCGGCTCCGGCACCCAGACCAACATGAACGCCAACGAGGTGCTGGCCAACCGCGCCAATCAACTGCTCGGCCAGCCGCTTGGCACCCGCGCGCCGGTCCACCCGAACGATCACGTCAATCGCGGCCAGTCTTCCAACGACAGTTTCCCGACCGTGATGCATATCGCGGCCGCGCAGGCGACCACCGCGCTGGTGCCGTGCCTCGGCCGGCTGCGCGCGTCGCTGGAGGCCCGCGCCGCGGAATGGGCGGATATCGTGAAGCTCGGCCGGACCCATATGATGGACGCGGTCCCGGTCACGCTGGGGCAGGAATTCGCCGCCTGGGCACGGCAACTGGCGCTGGGTCAGGACCGCCTGGCCGGGGTCATGCCGCGGCTGCTCTCGCTGCCCCAGGGCGGCACCGCAGTCGGCACCGGCCTCAACCGGCACCCGGATTTCGACCGCGTGTTCTGCGACCGCGCCGCCGCCCTGACCGGGCTTGCCTTCACCCCCAGCCCGAACAAGTTCGAGGGCATGGGGGCGCATGACGCGCTGGTGGAATTGTCCGGGATGCTCAACGTCGTCGCGGTTTCGCTGATGAAGCTCGGCAACGATATCCGCCTGCTCTGCTCCGGCCCGCGCGGCGCGATCGGTGAACTGATCGTGCCCGCCGACGGCCTGTCCAGCTCGATCATGCCGGGCAAAACCAATCCTACCCAATGCGAGGCGCTGACCATGCTATGCGCCCAGGTGATGGGCAACCACGTCGCCACCACCATCGCCGGCGCCCAGGGCTTCCTGGAACTCAACGTGTTCAAACCGGTCATCATCCATAACGTCCTGACCTCGATCCGCCTGCTTGGCGACGGCGCGGACAGCTTCGCCACCCACATGATCGACGCCCTGCAACCGGACCGCGATCGCATCGCCCATCACCTGGCGCGGTCGCTGATGCTGGTCACCGCGCTGAACCCGCATATCGGCTACGATCGCGCGGTTGCGATCGGCAAACTGGCGCTGGCCCACGACCTTCCGCTGCGCGCCGCCGCCGCCGAACTCGGCTTCGTCACCGCCGAGGATTTCGATCGCTGGGTCCGCCCGCAGGACATGACGCATCCCGGCTGATGCTGGAAAAACGGAGTCTGTCCCTGTCCGGCCACCGCACCAGCGTCGCCCTGGAACCCGAGTTCTGGGCCGCGCTGGAACGCTTGGCCATGCGCCGCGCCCAGCCGCTCGGCGCCCTGATCGCCGCCGCCGACGCCGCCCGCGCCCCCGCCCGCCCGCTCGCCTCGGCGCTGCGCGTGCTGGCGCTGGAGGCGGCGGAAATGGTTACAATGGCGCGATCGTCTTAACCATTCCGTAACGTCGAAAATGCGCTCCTGCCCTCGGTCCAAACCAATCCGCCCCGGGGGTCCCGTCCATGCTGCATCTCGCCACGCCGCCCAACCGCCTGCCCTCGGTTGCCAGCGCGCTGATCCTGTCGGACCGCTTGATCGCGCTGGCCGAGGACGCCGATCGCGCCGGCCTGTCCGCCACCGCGTCCCGCCTGGTGCGGCTGGCGTGCTCGGTGCTGGACGAAGGCCGGCGCGAACTGGCCTGACCGGCGCTATGCCAGCAGATGCTGCCCGCCATCCACCGGCACGATCGTGCCGGTGATCCGCCGCGCCGCGTCCGAGGCGAGGAACGCCGCCAACGCCCCCACATCGGCGATATCCACCAGGTGATGTTCCGGCGCCTCGGCCGCCGCGCGCTCCAGCAAGGCGTCGAATTGCTCGATCCCGCTGGCGGCGCGGGTGCGGATCGGCCCCGGCGATAGCGCGTGGACCCGGATGCCCTGCGGCCCCAGTTCAGCGGCCAGATAGCGCACCGCGGATTCCAGCGCCGCCTTGACCGGTCCCATCAGGTTGTAATGCGCGACCACCCGCTCCGAGCCGAAAAACGTGATGGTCAGCAGCGCCCCGCCTTGCGGCATCAACGGCTCCGCCAGCCGCGCCATGCGGATGAAGCTGTGGCACGAGACATCCATCGCCAGCGCGAACCCGGCGGCGGAACTGTCGGTGACACGCCCGTGCAGGTCGGCGGCGGGCGCATAGGCCAGGGCGTGCAGCACGAAATCCACCGTACCCCAACGGGCGCGCGCCGCCGCGAACACCGCCTCCATCTGCCCGGGGACGCGCACATCGCACGGCCCCAGCAGCGCGGCGCCCAGCGCCGCGGCCACCGGCGCCACGAACGGCTCCGCCTTGTCATTGAGGTAGCTCACCGCCAGCTCGGCCCCTGCCGCGACAAACGCGCGCGCGCAGCCGGCGGCGATGGAATGTTCGTTGGCGATCCCGAATACCAGCCCGCGCCGGCCGCGCAAATCCACCAGATTCGATGCGATCTCAGCCATCCAGCACCTCCGTCACATGTCGCGCGATGGTCGCCTCCTCGTCGGTCGGGATCACGAACACCGCCACCGCGCTGTCCGGCGTGCTGATCCGCCCCGCCCCGCGCGCGTTCGCCGCCGCGTCCAGGCGGACACCGAGCCAGCCCAGCCCGCCGCACACCGCCGCCCGCACCGGTGCGGCGTGCTCCCCGATTCCGGCCGAGAAGATCAGCCCGTCCACCCCCTCCAGCGCTGCCGCCAGCGCCCCCACTTGGTGGCGAACCCGCGCGCAGAACAACGCCACCGCCTCCGCCGCGTGCGGATC
>DAHWDR010000184.1:0-1514 GCA_027330745.1 Acetobacteraceae bacterium
CAGGGCGGGGTCGAGCAGGCGCTGGCGGTAGTAGCGGCCAAGGCCGAGGCCCTGGATGGTTTCGAACGCCGCCGCGCAGCCGGTGCAGCAGAACCGCCGGCCGGGCGGTGCGGGCGCGCCGCAATGGGCGCAGGCCGCCCCATCCTGCGCGACCGGGGCTGCGATGCGCCCGAGGGCAGCGCTCATCTGGCGGTCGGATACCGGCGGCCCGCAGGGCTGACCGGTATCGCGCGGGGGGTTGCCCTGGGGGTTGGCGGGGCGGCCACGCGCAAAATCGCTAAGATGCCAGCGGCCCGACCGATGACGGATGAGTCACTCATTCGGGCCGCTGGTATGTGGCGCAGGCTCCTCGACGATCAGCCGCCGCTCGATGGCGTAGACATGGCCCGCGGCGTGGATCGTCAGCGCCACCTGCCACTGGCCGCGCGCCAGCGGGCGGACGGCACGGAATCCCCCGCCGGACTGCCGAACCAGGGCCAGGTGCTGGATGTCGCGCGGGCCCACCGGCCGCTGCGCCACCGCCTCGGCCGTCGCCCCGGGCAGCGGCTTGCCGTCCGGCCCGGCGAGCGCGACGCCGACGCGCCCGGCGGCATCGACGCCGAGCGCCACGTGCCAGCCCAGCGCTTTCTGCCGTGCCGCGGCGCGCAGCACCTGGTTGTAGCCGTTGCTGGCGTCGAACCCGTCTTGCCCGGCCTGGCCGGGGAAGGTGGCGATCGCTGCCCAGATCATGCCGGCGTTGATGAGGATCACCACCACCAGAGAGGCGGCGACCGCCCAGGGGAACCAGTCCCAGGCCGAACGCGGGCCGCGCCGGCGCGGGGGGGCGGTGGTGCTCATGGGCCGCCTCCGACATAGGCCGCGGGTCCGAAGAACGCGGCGGCGTAGGTGGTTTCATCCCCGGTCGCCGGATCGCGCAGCACGAAGGTGATCGGCCGGCGGGCCGCGGGCGGGGCGTTGGGGGGCGCGATCACCAGCACGCGGAAGTCGGCGATCGAGTCCGCCTTGACCGGGAGGGTCAGCGCCGCGTGCCGCTCCTGCGGCGCGGTGCCGTCGGCCAGCCGCGCGCCGGGCAGGCCGCGCACCGTCAGCACGAAGGGCGCGGCGCGCTGGGTCCGGTTGGTCAGGTTCACCGTGTAGCCGTTGCGCAGGCCACCATCCGGCAGCGGCACGAACAGCGGCGCGCGGTCGTGTTCCGCGTCCATCGCGATCGGCGCGCGCAGCAGCAGCGCCACCAGCATCACCGTGCCGGCGATCGCCAGCGCGCCGAAATAGATCATGGTGCGCGGACGCAGCCAGCGGAAAGCGACCGCGCGGCCTTCCTGCTTGGCTTTCTGATCGGCCAACGTGTCCCAGGCGATCAGCCCCTTCGGACGGCCGGTGATCTCCATCACATGGTCGCAGGCGTCGATGCACAGGCCGCAGTTGATGCATTCGAGCTGGATGCCGTCGCGGATGTCGATGCCCATCGGGCAGGCGGTGTAGCAGGCGGCGCAATCCACGCAGTCCCCGGCGGG
>DAHWDR010000195.1:0-12898 GCA_027330745.1 Acetobacteraceae bacterium
GGTTTTCGACCGATCCAGCCATTCCACGAACGCCACCAGCCCGCCATCGTAGCGCAGCGCCACCTCCTGCGCGGTGGCGTGCCGCTCGTCGCGCAGCACGATCGCCAGGCCCGAGTTCAGGAACGCAAGCTCCCGCAAGCGGCGTTCCAGGATCGCGAAGTCGAACTCGGTCTGGGTAAAAGTCCCCGCTGAGGGTTTGAATGTCACCTCGGTCCCGCTGCCGCGATCGACCTGGCCCACGATCTTCAGCGGGGCAACCGCGTCGCCGTTCTCGAACCGGATGAAATGCTCCTGGCCCTGCCGCCAGATGCGGACTTCCATGAACTCGGACAGCGCGTTGACCACCGCGGCGCCGACGCCGTGCAGACCGCCCGACACTTTGTACGAGTTCTGGTTGAACTTCCCGCCCGCGTGCAAACGGGTCAGCACCACTTCGGTGGCGGAGACGCCTTCCTCGGCATGGATATCGGTCGGGATGCCGCGACCGTCGTCGCGCACCGTCACGCTGCCGTCGCCGTTCAGCACCAGCTCCACATGCGACGCGAAACCGGCCTGGGCTTCATCGACCGCGTTGTCGATGATCTCGAAGGCCATGTGGTGCAGGCCGGAGCCGTCATCGGTGTCGCCGATATACATGCCCGGCCGCTTGCGTACGGCATCCAGGCCACGGAGGACGGAGATGGAAGCGGCGTCGTAGGCGTCGGGCGACGCGGCGTCGTTGTCGGACATGCCTTGGGAGGGCTCCGGGATGTGCGGGTACCGGACCCTTATAGCCCGCCCGTCCGTGCCCGGACAGGGGGCGAGCCGCCACCCCACGCGACCGGGCGGCAGCGGCGGGAAAGCTTCAATCGAACAGCGAGCTCACCGAGCTTTCGTCGCTGATCCGCCGCATCGCCTCGGCCAGTAGCGGGGCGATGGTCAACTGGCGCACGTTATGGGCCAGCCGCACCGCCTCGGTCGCGCCGATCGAGTCGGTGATGGTCAGCATCTCGATCGGCGAGGACGCCACGCGGGCCACCGCGCCACCGGACAGCACCCCGTGCGAGACGTACACGCTGGCCGAACGCGCGCCCTGGGCGATCAGCGCCGCCGCGGCGTTGCACAAGGTACCGCCGGAATCGACGATGTCATCGATCAGGATGCAATCCCGACCGGCCACGTCGCCGATCACGTTCATCACCTCCGACATGCCGGCCCGTTCCCGCCGCTTATCGATGATCGCCAGGTCGCAGTTCAGCCGGGTGGCCACCGCGCGGGCGCGCAGCACGCCGCCCACGTCGGGGGAGACGATCATCACGTCGCGGCCCTGGTACCGCTCCCGAATATCGCGCAGGAACAGCGGTGCGGCATACAGATTGTCCACCGGGATATCAAAGAACCCCTGGATCTGCCCGGCATGCAGTTCCAGGGTCAAAACGCGATTGGCCCCCGCCTGTGTGATCAGATTCGCCACCAGCTTGGCCGAGATCGGGGTGCGCGATCCGGTTTTCCGGTCCTGCCGCGCGTAGCCGAAATACGGGATCACGGCGGTGATTCGCCGCGCCGAACTGCGCCGCAGCGCATCCAGCGCGATCAGCAATTCCATCAGATTGTCGTTGGCGGGATAGGACGTGGACTGGATCACGAACACGTCCTCGCCACGGACGTTCTCCTGGATTTCGACGAAAATCTCCATATCCGCGAAGCGGCGAACGGACGCCCGCGTGAGCGGCAGGTTGAGCGCGGCGGCAACCGCCTCGGCCAGCGGGCGGTTGCTGTTGCAGGCGACGATTTTCATGGCGGGCGGGGTCCCGGACAGGTCGCGCGGCTTCTAGCAACCGGATTGTGACCTGTCCATGAACGGGCTGGCCGGGCCGGCTCACCCGTGCCAGCCTGGACGCCGGATCAGAAGGGGAAACGCAATGCTGGACATGACGGGCAAGGTGGCGATCGTGACCGGGGCGGGCTCGGTCGGGCCGGGTTGGGGCAATGGCAAGGCAACAGCCACCTTACTGGCGCGCCAGGGAGCCGCAGTGTTCCTGGTCGATATCGCGCTGCCGGCCGCCGAGGAAACCCACGCCATCATCGCCGCCGAGGGCGGCACCTCAATCCCCTACCGCGCCGACATGCTGGACAGCGCGCAAGTGGCGGCGATGGTCGCCGCGTGCCTGGCCCGATTCGGGCGGATCGACGTGCTGGTGAACAATGTCGGCGGCTCGGCCCCGGGCGATGCCGTGTCGATGCCCGAGGAGGTCTGGGACCGCCAGATCGATTTCAACCTCAAGACCGCGTTCCTGGGCTGCAAGCATGTGATCCCGGTGATGGAACGCCAGGGTAAGGGCGCGATCGTGAACCTGTCCTCGGTGGCCGGGCTGCGCAATGACGGGCATGGCGGGCGGACCCATGTGGGCTACAGCGCGTCCAAGGCCGCGGTAATCCAGTTTTCGCGTTCCACCGCCGGGGCGTTCGTGAAACAGGGGATCCGCGTCAATACCGTGGTGCCGGGGCTGATGCACACGCCGCTGGTCGAGTCCCGGCTGGCGAAGACCGTCGCCGGCGGGGACGCGGCGGCGCTGATCGCGTCGCGCAACGCACGCTGCCCGATGGGACGGATGGGCACGGCGTGGGACGTAGCCAACGCCGTACTGTTCCTGGTCTCCGACGAAGCAGGCTATATCACCGGGACCGAGATCGTGGTGGATGGCGGGCTGATCCTAGCGTCCCCGTAATCGCAGCTGTAAGGAAACATCCAATGGATACCCCCCGCTTTACCGAATTGACTTCTGAAACCATGACGCCGGAGCAACGCCGTGTTGCCGACGCGATCCAGTCCGGCCCGCGCGGCGCGGGCTTGCGCGGGCCGTTCAACGCGCTGCTGCGCGCACCGGATCTGGCCGATCTGGTGCAGCGCGTCGGCGCCTATGTGCGGTTCTCGTCCTCGCTGCCGGCGGCGCTCAACGAACTTGCCATCATCATCGCCGGCCGCCACTGGACCGCGCAATACGAATTCTACGCCCATCGCAAGCTGGCGATTGCCGCCGGCCTGGCGCCCGCGATCGCCGATGCGGTCGCCGCCGATCGCCGGCCCGAGGGCATGAGCGGCGACGAGACCGCCGTCTATGAATTCGCCACGTCGCTGGTCGGTAGCGGCCAGGTGTCGGACGCGCAGTATCAGGCGGTAACGGCGCGCTGGGGCGAACGCGGCGCGATCGATCTGACCGGGGCGATCGGGTACTACTCGCTGGTGTCGATGGTCCTGAACGTCGCCCGGGTCCCGTTGCCGGCCGGGGAAACGCCGCCGCTGCGCCCGCGCGGCTGATGCTGGACGCGGCGCGCGCGCTGCGGCCGGCGCTGGCGGCGCGGGCGCGCGACGCCGAGGCGGCCGGTGACATCCCGGCCGAGACCATCGCCGCGTTCCGCGCAGCCGGGTTGATACGCATTCTGCAACCACCCCGCTTCGGCGGCCACGGCGGACCGTTCGCGCTGTTCTCGGCAGTGGCCGAGACCCTGGCGGAAGGCTGCGCCGCCGCCGCCTGGGTCTATGCGGTGTTCGGCGAGCATACCTGGATCGTAGCCAATTTTCCCGCCCTCGCGCAGGACGATGTGTGGGGCGAAAACCCGGATGCGCTGGTGTGCGCCTCGTTGATCCCGCGCAACGTGGCCGCGCCGGCGCCGGGCGGATGGCGCGTGTCCGGGACGTTCCCGTTCGCATCCGGCTCGGCCCATGCCGACTGGGCGATTCTGGGCGTCGCGGCGGACGGCGTGCCGCTATATCTGCTGGCGCCGATGGCGGCGCTGACCCGTGCCGATGACTGGCAGGTGCTGGGATTGCGCGCGACCGGCAGCGCCAGCCTGATCGCGCGCGACCTGTTCGTGCCGGAGCATCGCGCGGTACGGCTGGCCGATCTGCTCGCCGGCACCGCGCCCGGCCGCGACGCGCATCCCGACTATCAGCTGCTGCGCGCGCCGCGCTATTTGCTGGTGCCGTATTCGTTGCCCTCGGTGGCGATCGGGCTCGGCACGCGGGCGGTGGCCGAGGCCGTTGCGCTGCTGCGCCACCGCCGCGCGCGCGGCACCGTGGCGCTGGCCGACTCGGAATGGGTGCAGGTGGAACTGGGTCGGGCCGCGGGCGAGATCGCCGCCGCGCGCGCCCTGCTGCACACCGGGCGCGACGCCGCCGAGGCAGCGATTGCCGGCCCGGTCACCGCGTTCATGCTGGCCGCGCATCGGCGCGACATGGCGCTGGCGGTCGATCTGGTGCGAACCGGCATCGAACGCCTGTGCGACCTGGCCGGCACCGAGCTGGTGCGCGACGCCGGCCCGCTGCAACCACTGCTGCGCGACGCGCTGACCATCGCCACCCACGGCGTGGTGTCGGTGCGCGAGGCGATGGGGGAGGCGGGTCGGGCCATGCTGGGGTCCGGGGATTAACCCTCCGTCAATCGGCAGCCGCTAGCACGGGTCCAATTGCTCGGAGTGAGATCATGCGAATCCGTACCCTGTTCCTTGCCGCCTTGATGGCCGTCGCCTTGCCTGGGGTGCTGGGCGCGCTGTGGATCGCCGGTCAGGCCTTCTCGGCGCTCGGGCGGACCGATCGGGCGATCGTGCTCACCCGCGCGCTGGGTGCGGACATGAACGCGGCGGTGGCGACAGCGGCGGAGCGCGGCGTCCTGATGCCGATGGCCGCCGGGCACGGCGCCGCGCCGGCCGGAACGCGGCTGATCGCAGGCGCGGCCCGGGCACGGGCGCAGGCGCGGCGCGCGATCGCGGCGCTGGGGCTGCCGGTCCGCGGCCTGGACCGCCAGGAAGCCCGGATTGGCCGCCTGATCCACCGGCTGCACGGGCTGGATGGCAAGCCGGACGGGGCGCTGACCACCGCGGCGCTGGTTGTGCCGAGCCGCCTGATCGTCGATCTCGCCGGGCTGGATACCGCGCTCCAGCGCCACCTGCTGCGCGCCGACCCGGATGCGGCGGCGGAGACCGATCTGGCCGGCCTGGTCATGAGCCTGCGCGCGGTCACCGGGTTGCGCGCCGGGATGCTGGAACATACCTGGCTGGTCGGCGGCACGCCCGGACCGGCGGTGGTGACCCGGTTGCAGGAGCTGAACGGCGCCGTAGCTCAGGACTGGAGCTTGATCCGGCAGACCGCCAGCGCGCTGCCGCCCGACCCCGAACGTACCCGGGCGCTGGCGGCGGTGGCGCGGGGCTTCATGGGCCGCGCCGAGCCGAGATTCCGCCACCTGGTGAACCTGGTGCGCGATCACAACCTGACGGCGATGGCCGAGCCGCAACTGCACGCGTTCTCGGTGCGCTGGCTGGCCACGTTGCAGGCGCCGCGTGACGCGATGCTGGCCACGGCCGCGCACGGCGCGGCGGCCCGGCACGCGGCGGCGCTGACCCGGCTATGGGCGGCCGCGATCGCGGTGCTGCTCGCGCTGGGGCTGGCGGTCGGCGCCGGGATCGGATTGTGGCGGCGCGTGGTGATCTCGCTCGGCCGGCTGACCAGCACGGTGGCGGGCCTGGCGCGCGGCGAGCTGGACGCGCCGGTGCCCGAGCAGGGCCGGACCGACGAAATCGGCGCCATCGCCGAGGCGATGGAAACATTGCGCGCGGGTGCGCTGCAGGCCCGGCAACTGGCGCGGGAGGCGGCGGCCGATCAGGCCGCGAAGCTGACCGAGGCGGAACGAATCGCCGCGCTGCTCAGCCAGTTCGAGCGCGGCGCGGCGGAAGCGACCGCCGGCGTGGCCGAGGCAACCGAGGCCCTGAAGCACACCGCCGACACGTTGGGCGACCTGGCCACCGGCGCGGAAGGGGAGGCGGGGCGCATCGCCGACAGCGCCGCCGGTGCCTCGGCCGGGGTGGATCAGCTGGCCGCGGCGACGGAAGAATTATCGGCGTCGATCCGCGAGATCTCCTCGCGCATGGCCGACGCTGCGGCGGCGGTCGAACGCGCCTCGCAGGACGCAAACGGGTCCGCGCAGCGCGTGTCGGTGCTGGCCGAGACCGCGACCGGAATCGGCGAAGTGGTGCGGCTGATCGAGGATATCGCCGGCCAGACCAACCTGCTGGCGCTGAATGCCACGATCGAGGCGGCGCGCGCGGGCGACGCCGGCAAAGGCTTCGCGGTGGTCGCCGGCGAGGTGAAGGGGCTGGCCAACCAGACCGCCCAGGCAACCGGCAAGATCGCCGCACAGATCGCCACGATCCAGTCGCAGACCAGCGAGTCGGTCGCAGCCATCGCCAAAGTGGCGGAGACCATCGGCGCGCTGACCCTGATCGCCACCACGGTGGCGAGCGCGGTGGAACAGCAGCGCGCCGCGACCGATGAGATCGCGCGCAGCGTGCAGCTGGCGGCGCAGGGAACCGGGACGGTCTCGCAAGGGATCACCGGGCTGCGGGCGCGCACCGGGGAGACCGCGGGCGCCGCGGAACAGATCCGCGGCGTGGCGGGCGATCTGGGCGGGCGGCTGCTTGTGCTGCAGGGCAGCGTCACCACGCTGCTGACGGGGATCCGCCAGGCGGCGTGATTACGCGGGCAGCACCGGCGTCAGCTGGGACAATACCGCCGCCTGGCCATGGGCAGCGGTCAGCACGCTGCCAGGGGGGACGGCGCGCCATTCCTCGCGCCGTTCATCGATCGGTTCGGAGACGACGATCACCCTGGTTTCGTCCTGGTGGTAATAAAGCGTGGGCGGGGCATTGTCGCTGGCCCAACGGAACGCCCAGATCCGGTCCCCGTCGGTCAGCGCGGCGGTGAAGCGTAGCGCGGCGCCGATCCCGGCCGCCGCCATTTCCGCGCAGACCAGCCCCAGGGTTTCCGCGATCGCGCGCGGCGGGTCCTCGGCCAGACCGCGCGCCTGGGCGGCGAGGAACAGCGCTTCCGTATCCGTGGTGCCGACGCGGGCGGCATAGAGCGCGTCCGGGATCAGCGCCTCGATCCGCCGCCGGATCGCGCCGAAGCCGCCAATCTGGCCGTTATGCATGAACAGAAGCTTCCCGGTCGCGAACGGGTGGCAGTTGGCGCGCATGGTCGCGGTGCCGGTGGCGGCGCGGACATGGGCAAAGAACAGATGCGAGCGCACCTGGCCGCAGATCGACAGCAGGTTCTCGTCCGACCAGGCCGGATGGACCTCGCGATACAGGCCCGGGCGCGGCCGGTCGCCATACCAGCCGATCCCGAAACCGTCGCCGTTGGTCTCGGTGCGGCTTTCCACCGCGTGGCGCGACTGCTGGATCAGGGAATGGCTGGGGGAGGCGACCAGGTCCTCCAGGAACACCGGGTTTCCATGATAGGCAAGGAAACGGCACATGCCACGCTCCGCCAAAGACGCCGGATCATTTCCTGTCCGTGACGGCCGGGTCAAGCGGAATCGCGCGTCCGCGCATTGACGGCCCGGCACCGATGCCCGAAAGCCGGGCCGGATGACGAAAGGGGCTGGGATGGCGATCCTGCAACGCGGCTGGCGCGGCGGGCTGCTGGGCAACATCTATCGCAAGTGGCTGCACAAGTTCTACGTCAACGATCTGTGGCTGGACGTGCGCCTGGCCGCCAAGCGCGAGGCGGTGGACTACGTCATGGCCCACATGACCCACGCGGTGGTCCGCCGCGATCGCTACGACCTGTTGCGCTTCGCCCTGGCGGAAGCCCCGGCCGAGGGGCTGGTGCTGGAATTCGGCGTCGCCAAGGGTGCCTCGTTGCGCCATCTGGCCGCGCTCACATCGCGCGTGGTGCACGGGTTCGACAGCTTCCAGGGCCTGCCCAGCGCCTGGGGCGGGACCACCGAGGCCGCCGGCGCGTTCTCCACCGGCGGGCGGTTGCCGCCGGTGCCGGCCAATGCGCGGCTGCATGTGGGCTGGTTCGATGCGACCCTGCCCGCGTTCCTGGCCGCCAACCCCGGCCCGGTGGCGCTGCTGCATATTGACTGCGACATCTATGCCTCCACCGCCGCGGTGTTCGCGGCCCTGGCGGCGCGGATCGTGCCCGGAACCGTGATCGTGTTCGACGAGTATTTCAACTATCCGGGCTGGCGCGCGCATGAATGGAAGGCGTTCCAGGAATTCGTGGCCGTGGAGGCGCGCGCCTACGATTATCTGGGGTATTCGGCCGAGCGCGGGCATGTGGCGGCGCGCATGCGATAGCCACCTCCCACCCCTCCCCTTGCGGGAGGGGGGCGCTATGTCTTCTCGAAATCGATCCGTTCGTTCACCGGCAGTCCTTGCAGGAACCGGCGCAGGCAATCCAGGCCCAGCTCCACCGCCCCCAGCCGCACCCATTCCCGCCCACCCAGGATGCGCGAGCGCCGCGTCTCCAGCCGTTCCGCCGTTGCGATCCCAAGATAGATGGTGCCGCCGAAATCGATCGCGTCCGGCCCCTCGTCCAGCGCGATCAGGATCGCCATGGCGTGGCTGGAGCCCGACGCTGTGCGGATCGCGCGCGCCATCGCCGCGGCGCTGTCCTCGGAAAACGCACCCAGCGGCGGCGCTTCGTCCAGCCCCACCGCGGCGGCCAGATCGGCGGGATCGCGACCGACCAGGGCACGGCGGAAAATCCGCTCGGCGCCCGGCAGATGGCCGAGGCGGGCGGCGATCTGCCCGGCGGTAAAGGTTTCCACCAACGACAAAGTGCCGCCACGGTCAGCCAGCGCCGCCAGGACCTCCCCTTCCAGGGTGCGGTCGTCCTCGGCCAGGATAAAGTTTCCCAGGCGCCGGCGGACCTCGGCGGCGATCGGCGCCAGCTTCGCCTGCACGTCAGCGGGGCTGGCGCCACGCACCGTCAGCTTGGTTTCCAATTGGGGGTAGTGGGCGCGGAATCCGAGCTTCACCGATCCGTCCGCGGCCAGCGCCTCGATCCCTTCCAGCAGCGCATCGGCGTGCGATTCGCCGATGCCATAGGAATGAAACCGTTTCAGGAAGATCGTCGCCGGCCCGCCGGCGCGCACCAGCAGGCGGGGGATCACCTGTTCCTCCAGCATCCGGCGCAGCTCACGCGGCACGCCGGGGGTGAAGAAAAAGCGAGCCTTGCCGATATCCAGCGCGAAGCCGCAGGCGGTGCCGATCGGGTTGTCCAGCACCTCCGCCCCCGCCGGCAGCATCGCCTGCTTGCGGTTGTTGGGCGGCATGACGCGGGAGCGGCGGGAGAAGAACGTTTCCATCCGCGCCAGCCAGTCTTCGTTCAGCACCAGCGGCACGCCGGCCGCCGCCGCGGCGATTTCCTGCGACAGATCATCGACCGTGGGGCCGAGGCCACCATTCACGATCACCGCATCCGCGCGCGCCGCAGCGAGACGAAACGCTTCCTCCAGCCGGTCGCGGTCGTCGCCGACGGTGGTGCCCCAGACCACGTTCAGACCCACATCCTCCAGCTTCTGGCTGACATAGCTGAAATTCGTGTTGGTGATCTTGCCGGTCAGCACCTCATCGCCGGTGCACAGGATCTCGATGCGCATCGCGCGTCCTTTCAGGTGGCGAGGAACCCGCCATCCACGGGCAGGGTCACGCCGGTCACATAGCGCGCCAGATCGGAGGCGAGGAAGATCGCCGCCCCCGCGATATCCGCCGGCTCCCCGAACCGTCCCAGCGCGATGCGCCCGGCGAAGCTTTTCATGTAGTCGGGATTTTCCCGCGCCTGCGCGTTCAGCGGCGTGGCGATCATCCCCGGCCCGATCGCATTGACCCGCACGCCGAGCGGGGACAACTCGATCGCCAGGGCCTTGGTCAACATCCGCACGCCACCCTTGGAGGCGGAATACGCCGCCGAATTCGGTAGCGCAACGAACGACTGCACCGACCCGATATTGATCACCGCCCCCTTGGTCGCGATCAGCTGCGCGCGGAACGCGGTGGTGACGATGAACGGGCCGTCGAGGTTCACGGCCAGGGTCGCGTCCCACTCGGCGCGCGCGTTCGCCGCTTCCATCTTGCCGCGGCGGATGATGCCAGCGTTGTTGACCAGGATGGAAACCGGGCCGACGCGGGCGGCCAGGGCATCGACGGCGACGCGGTCGGTCACGTCCAGGCGTTCCGCGGTGGCCGCCGCGCCGATCTCCCCGGCTACGCGGCGCGCGCCGGCTTCGTTCACGTCGGCCACGATCACGCGCGCACCGGCGGCGGCAAAGCCGCGGGCGATGCCTTCGCCGATGCCGGACCCCGCACCGGTGACCAGCGCCAGGCGGCCCGCCAGCAGTTCTTTCATATCAGCGCGCCATCGCGGTGGTGGCAGCACCCGGCGTGGCGGTGCGTCCGCCATCCACCACGTAGTGCGTGCCGGTCACGTTGCCCGCAAGATCGGAACACAGGAACAGCACGACGTTCGCCACTTCCTCGGCGGTCCCGTAGCGGCCGATCGGGATCGAGTTCTGGTAGCGCTGGCTGGCCACCGCCGGATCGTTCGGCGACATCATCGCTTCCAGGGAATGGATCATGCGCGTATCGATCGGGCCAGGGCAGACCGCGTTCACGCGCACGCCCGCCCGCGCCACCTCGCCGCCCGCGACTTTGGTCAAGCCCAGGACGGCGTGTTTGGACGCGACATAGGCCGGCATCCCCGGTGTGCCCACCAGCCCGGCGACCGAGGCCGTGTTGACCACCGCGCCGCGCTTCTGCGCCAGCATCACCGGCAGCACGTGGCGCAGACCAAGAAACACGCCCTTCACGTTGACGCCCATGACCGCGTCGAACATCGCCTCGTCATATTCGGCCGTGGGGGCGACGGTGCCCTCGATCCCGGCATTATTGTGGAAGCAGTCGATGGCGCCGTAGGCGTCCAGCGCGGCCTTGACATAGGCGGCGACGTCGGCGGATTTCGTGACGTCGGCGGCAACGAAGATCGCCTGCGCGCCCTGCTGGCGGGCGATCCCGGCGGTGGCCTCCCCGGCGGCGACGTCGCGATCCACGACCACCAGCTTCGCGCCGCGTTTCGCGAAGCCGAGCGCACTGGCCCGGCCGATGCCGTTGCCCGCGCCGGTGACCAGCGCGACCTTGCCGGTGAAATCCATGCCGTCTCTCCCCCTTTTGTGGCGTACGCGGTAGCACGCCCTGTCCGGGACGAGATTGCAAGCCCCTTGCGGGGACGTTGTCGCCAGTTCCTGGTCTGACCGAGATCGGTCGCGCGGACGCGGCCTCAGCCTTCCATTGCTTCGCGCGCCAGTTCCAGCTCCAGCCACCGGTCTTCGGCCTCGGCCAGGGCGGCCTGGGCCTGCTCCAGCGCAGCCGCGGCGGCGGCAAAGCCGGCGGGGTCGCGGGCGTACATGCCGGGATCGGCCAGCACGCCGCCCAGCCGGGCGATCTCGGCCTGTGCCGCCGCGATCTTCGTGGGTAAGGTTTCCAGCGCGTGGCGATCCTTGAAGGTCAGGCGCCGAGCGGCACTGGCGGAACGCGGCGCGGGCGCGGCGCGGGACCTTGCCGGGGCCGGCGCCTCGGCGCGCGCCGGACCGCGCTGGGCCAGCATGTCGGAATAGCCGCCGGCGTATTCCACCCAGCGCCCCGCGCCCTCGGCGGCGATCACCGAGGTGGCAACGCGGTCCAGGAAATCGCGATCATGGCTGACCAGAAGCACGGTGCCGGGATAGTCGGCCAACAGTTCCTGAAGCAGCTCCAGCGTCTCCAGGTCCAGGTCGTTGGTCGGTTCGTCCAGCACCAACAGGTTGGAGGGCTGGGCGAAGGCACGCGCCAGCAGCAGCCGCCCGCGCTCGCCGCCCGACAGCGCGGCGACCGGCGTGTTGGCCTGTTCCGGGGCGAACAGGAAATCCTTCATCGCACCGAACACATGCCGGGTCTGGCCGGCGATCGTGACAGTTTCACCGGTGCCGCCGGTCAGTGCCTGGCGCAGCGTTTGGGTCGGGTCCAGCGCCTCCCGCCGCTGATCCAGCGTGACCAGGGTCAAGGCAGCGCCGAGCTGGATCTCGCCCTGGTCGGGGGGCAGCGCGCCGATCAGCAGGTTCAGCAGCGTGGTCTTGCCCGCGCCGTTCGGGCCGACGATGCCGACCCGATCGCCGCGCAGGATGCGGGTGGACAGATCGCGCACGATCGGGGTGTCGCCGTAGCTGAAAGAGACGTGGTCCGCCACCGCGACCAGGCGGCCGGAGAGTGCGGCGCCGGTGGTTTCCAGCCGCGCGGTTCCGGCGGCGCCGCGGTGCTGACGGCGGCGTTCGCGCAGGGCGTGGAGATCGGCCAGGCGCTTCTGGTTGCGCTTGCGTCGCGCGGTCACGCCGTAGCGCAGCCAGTCCTCCTCGGCGACGATCTTGCGGGCGAGCTTGTGTTGCGCGGTGGCTTCCTGGGCCAACGTGTCGTCGCGCCAGGATTCGAACGCGGCGAAGCCGCGCTCCAGCCGGCGGGTAACGCCGCGATCCAGCCACACGGTGACGCGCGACAGCCGTTCCAGCAGGCGCCGGTCGTGGCTGATCAGGACCAACCCGGCGCGGGCGGAATTGAGCGCGCGTTCCAGGATTTCGATCCCGGGCAGATCCAGATGGTTGGTGGGTTCGTCAAGCAGCAGGATGTCCGGGTCCGGGGCCAGGACGCGGGCCAGCGCGGCGCGACGCGCCTCGCCGCCGGACAGGCGCGCGGGGTCCTCGGTGCCGTCAAGGCCGAGTGCCGCGAGCGCCGCGGCGGCGGCATGGCGGTCGGCCTCGGCGGGGTCGGGACCGAGGCCGGCCTGGACATAGGCCAGCGTGCTGGGGAAGCCGGCCAGGTCCGGCTCCTGCGCCAGATAGCGGATGGTCGCACCCGGCTGGACGAAACGGGTGCCGGAATCGGCCGCGATCAGGCCGGCGGCGATGCGCAGCAGCGTGGATTTGCCGCTGCCGTTGCGGCCGACCAGGCAGAGGCGCTCTCCCGGGCCGACGGCGAGGGTGGCGGCGGTGAGCAGGGGCGTGGCGCCGAAGGTGAGCGCGATGTCCTGCAGGGCGAGAAGGGGGGGCAT
>DAHWDR010000292.1:0-2130 GCA_027330745.1 Acetobacteraceae bacterium
CGCCGTCCCATCGCCCGGCGCCTCGGCCAGGGCATGGCGGAACAGGATTGTTGCCGTGGCGGGATCGTCGATCAGCCGCAGCCGCCCCAACCCCACCAACGCCGGTTCCGAATTCGGCTTGGCATTCAGCACCTGGGTGAACGCCGCGCCGGCCGCTTGCAGTTGACCCAGGCGGGTCAGCGCCTCGCCGCGGACCAACAACGCATCGGGATTGCCAGGATGGCGGGTCAGCACCTGGCTGGACAGCCGCAGCGCCCCCCCCGCATCGCCCGATTGCAGCGCCACCCGCGCCAGGCTGATCCCGGCCCCGCTTGAGGCCAGTCCGCCCGGGTGCGCCGCGCAGGCGCCGAGCGAGGCCGCCAGTGCGACGGCGGCGGTCAGACGCAACCACGAGCTAATGCTTGAGCGCACGGAACACCTCCAGGACGGCTGGCCCACCCACCACCAGGAACAGGCTGGGCAGGACGAACATGATCATCGGCACGGTCAGCAGCACGGGCAGTTTGGCGGCCTTCGCCTCGTAACGGGTGACAAGCTCGGTGCGCAGCTCGCCTGCCAGCCCGCGCAGCGCCCCCGACAGCGGCGTGCCGTATTGTGCCGACTGCACCAGCGTGGTCGCCAGCCGGCGCACGCTTTCTACCCCCGACCGCTCGCCCAGCCGCGTCAGCGCGACCTGCACGTCGGTCGAGATCTGCAATTCATCCGCAGTCTGGCCGAACTCGGTCGCAACCCCCTTGTGCGAGTGCTGCAACTCCTCCGACACGCGCAGGATCATCGGTCCCAGCCCAAGCCCGGCCTGGGCGCAGATCACCATCATATCCAGCGCATCCGGGAGTTCGACGCCAAGCCGCTTGGCGTGGCGGTCGCGCATGCGGTTGATGATGAAATCGGGAATCAGCATCCCGAGCACCACCCCGCCCACCGGCAACCAGATGCGCAGCAGCGGCGCTACACCGAACTGTTCGCCGGCAACCCAGATCAGCAGCGGCATCAGCATAATCAGCACCAGCTTGCCGCCGATGAACAGCCGCATCGCGGCCCCGCCGCGCAAGCCGGCTCCGGCCAGGCTTTTTTCGAAGCTCTGGATCATTTTCGCCGACAGCATCCGCCGGCGCAGCACCCACTGGCCGACCTGCGCGATCCCGCGCAGTATCGTCTCGCGCACGCTCTCGCGTTTCGCCCCCGCCGACGCGGCGCCACCCTGGGCAGTGGGGCGGATATGCAGCGCCCGGATCCGGGCGTCGATCCGCGCCTCGCGATGGGTCATGCGCAGCGCGACGAAACCGCCGACAATCACCAGCGTGCCGGAAAGCGTCAGCGCAAGCGGGACCGGAATCCCTGTCATGAAAGGCTCTTTCGCATCATCTGACGCATCACGAACCAACCGAGCACCAGCATCGCCACGGCCCCGCCAAGCAACCGCCGTCCGGTCGGATCGTCGATCAGAACCTTGAAATAGGCCGGGTTCATGATCGACAGCGCCAGTCCGCACAGCGGCGGCAGCGCGCTCAGCACGTAGATGCTCATCTGTGCTTCCGAGGCCAGCGCCTTGCCGCGTTCCTTCACCGCCAGGCGGCGTCGGATCATGTCGGCCAACCCCTCCAGCGCTTCCGAAAGGCCGCCACCAGTCTGGTTCTGCAACGCCAACGCCATGGCGAAGAAGCGGTATTCCGACAGGCCGGTGCGCGCCGCGAGCTCGTGCAGCGTCTCGTCCAACTGCGCGCCGATGGTCAGACGCCGGATCACGGTCTCGAACTCGGGACCGGTGGGCGCGGGCACTTCGCGCGCCACCACGCGCATCGCCTCACCCACCGGCACGCCGACCCGGACCGAGCGGACGATCATGGTGAGCGCTTCCGGAAACTGCACCAGCAGCCGGCCGCGCCGGCGGCTCACGAACCAGTCGAACAGCCAGCGCGAGGCATAGACCCACACCGCCGGCAGCGCGATCCAACCGATCGATCCCAGCAGCAACACCGCCACGGTCTGCGCGACCTTGGCAACGACCAGCGCGATCCCCAACACCACCCACCACGGCAGCGGGCAATGCTCGGGATGGACCGGATCGTAGCCGAACAGCCGGGCAAGCTGGGCGATCATGGATTGGCGCGGCGCCTTGGCGCGCGTCAG
>DAHWDR010000204.1:0-2638 GCA_027330745.1 Acetobacteraceae bacterium
GGGTAAACCCCAGCGCCAGCAGCACCGGTTGCGGAACGCTGGCCGCGAACGCAAGCTGCGCAGCCAGGGCGAGCAGCGCAGCGAACAGGCCGGAACGGGGCAGCCGGCATGTCTGGGTCACGCCCGGAGGGATAGAACCGCACCCCGCCGGGAGCAAGGCTGTCCACATCGTGCCCGCCCGGATGCTTTGGCCATGCGTCCGGATCATGGCCGGGGGGCGAATCGCGCCGGTCCCGTCATGGCGAAAGCTTACTATATAGTGGCCTACCATAGTCATTTGATACGGCTGCCATGCCCCAGGACCCGCTCGATCTGCTCTACCTTCTGTTCGACACCGCGCGGCTGCTGCGGATCGAGGCGGGCGCCCGCGCCCGCGCCCGAGGGCTCGCGCGCGGGGAATTTTCCACCCTTGCCATCCTCGCCCGCGCCCCAGGCCTGACCCAGCGCGAACTGGCGCAGCGGCTGGATGTGGAGCCGATCACCGTCGCCCGCCTGCTCGACCGCCTCGCCGCGCGCGGGCTGGTGGAGCGGCGCCCCGACCCGCGCGACCGGCGGGTGTGGCGGCTGCATCCTGGCCCGCAGGCAGCGCCGCTGACCACCGCCGTCACCGATGCCCTGGCCGATCTGTCGCGCCAGCTCACCTCCGGTCTCAAGCCGGCCGCGTTGGACGGTCTGGCGGCGGGGCTGCACCATATCTCGGCCGTGCTCGATCCCGCGCCGGCGCTGCGGGAGGTTGCGTGATGGCCGACGCCACCACCGCCGACACGCCCCAGACCCGCGCCGGCGTGCGCCAGGAGGCGGTCCACCCGATCACCCGCCGCGCTCGGATGCTGCGGCTGCGCTATGGCCTGTTCGTGCTCGGCGCGGTGGTTCTGGTGGTTGGCGCTGCGTATTATTGGCTGTCCGGCGGGCGCTACGTCACCACCGACGATTCCTACGTGCAGGCAAACCTGCTGTCGGTCACCACCGATGTGTCAGGCCTGGTGCGCAGCGTCGCGGTGCATGAAGGCGAGACGGTCCGCAAGGGCCAGGTGCTGTTCCGGCTGGAGCGCGCGCCGTTCCGCCTCGCGGTGCAGGAAGCGCAGGCCAATCTGGCGCAGACCCGACTAGATCTCGCCGCCTTGCAGGCCGATTACGTCCGCGCTCAGCGCAACGTGGCGGCGGCGCAAGCCCAGCTTGCCGCCACGCATGCAACGTACGACCGCTACGCCCGCCTGGTGCGGTCCCACGCGGTGACCGCACAGCAATTCGACGATGCGAAGTTCAAGCTGCTGGCGCAGCGGGCCGCGCTCGGTGCTGGCGCCGCGGAGGCCGCGGCCACGCTCGCACGGCTGGGTGGCGTGGCGGACCGGCCGGTGGCCGAGATGCCGGCCTATCGGCTGGCCGCGGCGCGACTGGCCCTGGCCGAACGAAACCTGCGCCACGCCAATGTCCGCGCCGCCTTCGCCGGCGCCGTTACTCAGGTGAGCAAGCTGCAACCGGGTCAGTATTTGGCCGCCGGCACGCCCGCCTTCGGACTGGTGCAAAGCCAGGGCATGTGGATTGCGGCCGAGCCGAAGGAGACCACGCTCAGCTATGCGCGACCGGGGCAGAAGGCGCGCGTCACGATCGATGCCTATCCCGGCCATGTCTGGCACGGCGTCCTGCAAAGCGTCGCCCCGGCCACGGATCAGGAGTTCGCGATCCTGCCGGCACAGAATTCCTCGGGCAATTGGGTCAAGGTGGTCCAGCGCGTGCCGCTGCGCGTGGTTCTGACGCAGGGGCCGCATGATCCGGTGCTGTCGGCGGGCATGAGCGCCCATGTCTCGATCGACACCGGCCACAAGCGCCATTTATCCGACCTGTTGCCGTAGGCGCGCTCATGGCCG
This sequence comes from Acetobacteraceae bacterium, assembly GCA_027330745.1. Lineage (GTDB taxonomy): Bacteria > Pseudomonadota > Alphaproteobacteria > Acetobacterales > Acetobacteraceae > JAJZVS01. The sequence continues at coordinate 1,869 of DAHWDR010000204.1, forward strand.
CGGCCAGCCCGGTGGTGCCGTTCCGCGCCATCATCACCATCTCGGCGATGTCGGCGACGCTGATGCAAGCGCTGGATTCCACCATCGCCAATGTCGCGCTGCCGTATATGCAGGGATCGTTCTCTACCAGTTATGAGGAGATTACCTGGGTCCTGACCTCGTATGTCATCGCCGCAGCGATCATGACCGCGCCGGTGGGATGGTTGTCGGCGCGGTTCGGACAGAAGTCCGTTTACCTGGTCTCGATCATCGGCTTCACGATCGCCTCGATGGCGTGCGGGATCGCCGGGTCGCTGACGCAGATGGTGTTGTATCGGCTGCTGCAGGGGATGTTCGGCGCGGCGCTAGTGCCGCTGTCGCAAGCCACGATGATGAACATCTACCCGCCCGAGCGGCGTGGCGCGGCGATGGCGCTGTGGGGCATGGGCGTGATGGTCGGGCCGATCCTGGGGCCGACCTTGGGCGGCTATCTGACCGATTGGTACAACTGGCGCTTCGTGTTCTTCGTCAACGTGCCATTCGGCATCGCCGCCACCGTGGGATTGTGGTTGTGCCTGCCTGGGGAGAAGGCACAAAGCAGCCTGCGTTTCGACTGGTTCGGCTTCCTGACACTGGCGTTCGGCATCGGCGCGCTCCAGCTGGTGCTGGATCGGGGGCAGGTGAAGGACTGGTTCTCCTCCACCGAGGTGATCGTGGAGGCGATCATCGCCGCCGCGGGGCTGTACCTGTTCGTGGTGCACATGATCACCGGCGAGAAGCCGTTCATCAGC
>DAHWDR010000223.1:0-3027 GCA_027330745.1 Acetobacteraceae bacterium
CCCGCCGCCGCCGCCACCCCCACCGCAGACCGCGGCGCCAGCCCCGCCCGCGCCGCCAGTGCCGGCGCCGCCGCCCACGCCCACGCCCACCCCGGCGCCGACCTTGCCGGTACCGCCGGTGCCGCGCACGCCGCCGCAGCCGACCCAACCCAAGCCGAGCAAGCCGTTACCGCTGCCGCCGGTGCCGACCAAGCCGCCGCCGCTGCCCTCGGTCACCTCACAGCCCAACGCTACGGCCAATCCGTCCCCCAATACGCACGCATTGTTGAACACGCTGATGAAGTTGCGTGCCGAGGAGAAACCGACCCCGCCCACCGCACGCTACAACCCGGTCCAGGGCGGTGCGCCGCATGGCGGGGGCAATCCGCTGGGCAACGACACGGCGGCGCTGAATGCCTCGCAACGCGCCGCGATCGGCGCCTATGTGCGGCGCTGCTGGACCTACGATCCCGGCGCGCCGAGCACGAGTCAGTTGCAAGTGTTGATGACCGTCACCACCGATTCAGACGGGGTGGCGCGGGTGGTGAAATTTGCCCCGGCCGACCGGGCGCGGATGGATCAGGACCCGGTATTCCAGGCCTTCGCCGACCGGGCCCGCCGCGCCGTGCTGGACCCCCGCTGCGCGAATCTGCCACTTCCCCGCCATCTTCTGGGCAAGGTGAACGTGCTGAGCTTCCGCTTCACCCCGTGATCGCGCTGTCCCACCGATGAAATCTTCGCCACCGCACCCCACGCGCGTTGCTTGCCCCGACCAATCCTGGATACTGAACCGCATGATCGAAGCTCCGTTTTCTCTCTCCCGTGCCACACGGCGCGGCGTTCTGGCCGGCGCCGCGAGTGGCCTCGTGCTCCCCGGCCTCGCCGCGCGCGCGCAGACCCCGCCCGCGCAAACCTTGCCCGCGCCGGGCGCGACCGCGGCCGGGGGCGATCAGAGCGCGGTGATCGACGTGAACCGCGCCCGCGCCGCGCCGATTCCGATCGCGATCCCGGATTTCGCCGGGGCCGATCCCGCTTCGGCCGCGCTCGGGCACAACCTGGCCCAGGTCATCACCAGCGATCTCGGCAATTGCGGCCTGTTCCGCCCGCTGGCGAGCAGCGCCTTCATCCTGTCCGCGGGCGCCGCGGCAGGGTCCGAGTCGGCCACGCCCGCGTTCTCGAATTGGACCGCGATCGGCGCGCAGGCGCTGGTGACCGGCCATGCCCAGCAATCGGGCAGCACGATCCAGGTGGATTTCCGCCTCTGGGACGTGTTGGCGCAGAAGCAGCTGCAAGGGACGGCGTACACCTCGACCACAGCGAACTGGCGCCGCATCGCGCATATCATCGCCGATGCCATCTATCAGCGGCTACTGGGCGAGCCAGGGTATTTCGACACCCGCATCGTCTATGTCTCGCTTACCGGCCCGCGCGGGCGCGAACGCCACCGCCTGGCGATCATGGATCAGGACGGGGCCAATAACCGCTTCCTGACCGATGGCAGCTGGATGGTGCTGACCCCGCGCTTCGCCCCGAAGGGCGATACGATCTGCTTCATGAGCTACGCCAGCCAGACGCCACGGGTGTATCTGTTCGATCTCGCCTCGGGTCGCCAGCGCGCGTTGGGCGATTTCAACGGCATGACCTTCGCGCCCCGATTCGCGCCGGACGGCCAGAGCGTCATCATGGCGGTCGCCCATGGCGGCGGGTCGGCGATCGTGTCAGTCAATCTGGCCTCGCACCGGGTGACGCAGATCACCAACTCGGAATCGATCGACGTGAGCCCCTGCTACAGTCCGGACGGTTCGCAGATTGTGTTCAACTCCGACCGCGACGGCACGCCGCAGCTCTACATCATGAACGCCGACGGATCGAGCGTGAAACGGATCAGCTACGGCCATGCCAACTACACCACGCCGGTATGGTCGCCGCGCGGCGACCTGATCGCCTACACCCGCTATGGCGGATCGGAGGCGCCGTTCTCGATCGGCGTGATGGCCCCCGACGGCACCGGAGAGCGTGCGATCGCGGATGGCTGGGACGTGGAAGGCCCCAGCTTCTGCCCGAACGGGCGGGTGCTGATGTATTTCAGCCAGAGCCGCGCGACTGGCAGCCAAGGCCAGGGATTCGGTTCGCAACTGCTGACGATCGACATCACCGGGTTCAATCAGCGCATCGTGCCCACGCCCACCGGAGCATCCGATCCGGCCTGGTCGCCGCTCGGAGGCTAGCGAGCGGCGCTCCGGGCACCAAACCCAGCCGATCGTGCGGCCCGCGCGATCGGCCCAACCGCTCCGACGCCCGTTTCCATCCGTCGTTCGTCGTTGGTAAAAAATCCGGCTGGATCGGGGCGACACCAGCGGCCTCGGCGCCGCGAGGTTCCCCATCGGCAGCCAAGTCGCCGGATCACCCCACGACGCCGCGAAACTTCGGGAAGTGTCGAGATCAGTGGTTGTTGCGCGCCTCGCCGCGCGTCTCGATCACGTCCAGGAACAGGGTCGCCGGCTCCAGGCAGGCCCCGGTGCCGAGTTGCCCCACCATCGAGCGGTAGATCTCCTCCCACGGGGTCTGATTGACCAGCGTGGGCCTCGTCCAGGCCGCGCGCCGCGCTTCCAACTCTCCCGGCGCCAGCAGCACATCGACCTTGCGCGTATTCAGATCGATCCGCACCCGATCGCCCGAACGCAGCAGCGCGAGCCCGCCGCCCACCGCCGCCTCGGGAGAGACGTTCAGGATCGACGGACTGCCCGAGGTTCCCGATTGCCGCCCGTCGCCCATGGTCGGCAGGGCATCGATGCCGCGCTTCAACAGGCTGGCCGGGGGCTGCATGTTCACCACCTCGGCGCTGCCCGGATAGCCCACCGCGCCGCAGTTGCGGATCACCAGGACGGAATCGTCATCGACGCCGAGCGCCGGATCCTCGATCCGCGCGTGGTAATCCTCCGGCCCCTCGAACACGATCGCCTTGCCCTCATACACGTTGGGGCGGGAGGGATCGGACAGGAAGCGGGCGCGGAAGGCGGGATCGATCACCGAGGTCTTCATCACCGC
>DAHWDR010000249.1:0-7737 GCA_027330745.1 Acetobacteraceae bacterium
GGTTGCCGGGTCAGGTGCGTGGTTGTCGTTGTCGTTGAAACGTCCGGGCGCGATGGCATGGTGGTCGTCGTCTCCCGGCTCGTGGTGGTCCGCGTCATCGGCGGTGGCGGATCGGAGCAACCGGCCAGCAACGCCATGCCGGCAAGCAGCGCCAAGGCCAGCGCCTGGCGCGATCGTTTGGTCGTATGGGTCATTGTCTGAATCCTCGAAATTTGCGCCAGGGGTCGGCCGATTTAGGCCCGACATCCGGCGCCGGCGAAAGGGCGACTAACGGACCGTGGTGGTCTTGGTGCTCTTCTCCACCGTGACGCCATCGCCACCCCGATCGGCGGTGGGACCGGTGGTCGAGGTACGGGTGTGGTCCGTCTCCACACCATTCCGGTCGGTGTATCGCTCGGTCCTGGTGGAGCTGGATGAGGGCGCCGGGGCCGCACCCGTGGTCGAGGACCAAGTGGAGGTGGTGCTGGATGAGGCGCCTTGCGCAAGGGCCACCCCGGACATCATTGCGAGAATGGCCGCTGCGGCGACCCAGGTCCTGATCATTGGATATTCCTATCGGAGCGGTTGTCGAGCGGAAATCGCCCGTTGCTCCAGGCTGGCAATTGGTGCGCGCGGTGGGCTGCGGCCAGGACCGGAAACTACTCAACCACCCAGGCGGAGCCGCACGAGATGGACATTCCCATCGTCAACCACCGGCAGACGAAGCGGCCGGCCGGCGACAACCTGGCCGTCCAGCGCGGCGAAAGCAACGCCGCGTTGCACGCCCTCGGGATTCTCCACCCTGATCTCGTAACGTGCCGATCCAAGCCGCAGCGAGACGCGGAAGCCCGCCCATGTCGACGGGATACAGGGATCTATCGTCAGTACAGCGCCGCGCCGCCGTACTCCGAGGATGGCCTCGACTCCAGCGCGCTGCATCCAGCCGGCCGAGCCGGTGTACCAGCTCCAGCCACCCCGCCCCACATGCTCCGCCGCTGCATAGACATCGGCAGCGACGGCATAGGGCTCGGTCTTGTAGCGCTGGACGCCTTCCGCCGTGGCGGTGTGGCCGATCGGATTGAGCAGCGCGAACAGTCCGGCGGCGCTCTCGCCGTCCCCAAGGGCGGCGAAGCCCATCACTGCCCACAGGGCCGCATGGGTGTATTGTCCGCCATTCTCACGGATGCCGGGCGGATAGCTTCGGATGTAGCCTGGATCATGCGATCCCGTATCGAAAGGCGGGGCCAGTAGTAACGCCAGGCGGTCGGTGGGGCGAATCAGCTCGCGCGCCATCGCCGTCATGGCCCGGCGAGCATGTTCGGGCTCCCCAGCGCCTGACAGTACCGCCCAGGACTGCGCGATGGAGTCGATCCGACATTCCGCGCCCTTCGCGGTGCCGAGCGGCGTTCCGTCATCGAACCAGGCGCGGCGATACCAGTCGCCGTCCCAGGCCTCATGCTCCAGTGCCAGCCGTAGCGCGGCGGCGTGCGCGCGCCAGGCTGCGGCCCGCACGGTAGCACCGTGGGCCTCGGCCAGCGGCGCAAATCCGATCAGGGTGGCGTACAGGAACCAGCCGAGCCACACGCTCTCGCCCTCCCCGCCCGCGCCGACCCGGTTCATGCCGTCGTTCCAGTCCCCGGTGCCGATCAGCGGCAGACCATGGCTGCCAAGGCCCAGGCTCGCGTCCAAGCCGCGGGCGCAATGCTCGAATACCGACGCGGTCTCCTCGGAGATGGTTGGCTGGAAGAACGCATCGTGCTCGCCGGGCAAGAGCGGTCGTCCCTCCAGGAACGGTACCATCGCGTCGAGCACGCCGCCGTCCCCGGTGGCTTCAACATATTGCGTCGCCGCATGAGCGAGCCAGACCCGGTCGTCGGATATCCGTGTGCGCACGCCCTGGCCGGAATGCGGCAGCCACCAATGCTGCACGTCGCCTTCGACGAATTGGCGCCCTGCCGCTTCCAGCAGATGCGCGCGGGTAATTGCCGGACGGGCATGCGCGAGTGCCATGCCGTCCTGCAACTGGTCACGGAAGCCGTAGGCGCCGCTGGCCTGGTAGAAGGCGGCCCGGGCCCAGACCCGGCATGCCAGGGTCTGATACAGCAGCCAGCCGTTCAGCAGGATGTCCATCGCGCGGTCGGGCGTCTGCACTTCGATTGCGCCGAGGATATCGTCCCAGTGGCGCCCTGTTTCGGCGAGCATTGCATCGGGATCGGCCGCGCGCATCTGGGCGATCAGCGCCCGCGCGTGGTCCGCGCTGGTCGCCGCGCCAAGGCAGCAGATCAGCTCGATCGTATCGTTCGCCGCCAGCGTCATGGTGGCTCGCAACGCGCCACAGGGGTCAAGACCGGCGCCCACTGTGTTGGGTAGGCCCGCAATCCCGGCCAGTGCCGCCGGTGCGGCGAGGGTTCCATTGCGGCCGATGAATGCCCGCCGATCCCCGGTCCAGCTAGTTTGTTGTCCGCCGAGATCGAGAAAGACGATTTGCGACCCGAAATCCCGGTTCCACGGATTGCGCGCGAACAGCGCGCCGGTCACCGTGTCGATTTCGGTTGTCACGAACGGCGAGGAAGCGGTACGCGAGGGTCCAAGAACGAACTCGGCAAAAGCGGTCAGCGAGAGCTGGCGTGCGCGGCCGGAAATGTCGTGCAGGCGCAGCACCGAGATCTTCACCGGGTCCCGCAACGGCACGAACTGGAGCAAGGTGGCTTCGATCCCCTGCGCGGCGTGCTCGAACCGGCTGTAGCCGCGGCCGTGGCGGGCGATATAGGTCCCCGCGGGATCGCGAATCGGCAGGGCGGTCGGACTCCAGATCGCGCCGGTGACCTCGTCGCCAAGGTAGAATATCTCCCCCGATCGATCGGTGACCGGATCGTTCGACCAGGGCGTCAGTTGGTTCTCCCGGCTGTTGATCGACCAAGTGTAGCCGCTTCCCTCGGCCGAGACCTGGAACCCGAATCCGGGGTTGGCGATCACGTTGAGCCACGGCGCGGGTGTTGTCCGGCCCGGGCCGAGCACGGTTACGTATTCCCGGCCGTGGTCGGCGAAGCCGCCGGTTCCGTTGAAGAATTCAAGTGTCGGCGGCGCCGGGGCCGTGGCCCGAGGTGCCGCGGCGAGATTGCGCGGCGGCGTTGCCCGGGGAGCGGCCCTGACCGTCTCGGTGCGGTCGAGCTGGTCGGCCAAGCCTCCGCGACGGCCCGAAAGCACCACCCGCGCCACCGCGTCCAGCAGGGCGCAGCTCTCCGGCGGGATCAGGTCCGCCCGCAGGATGAACACCTGGCCCGCCGGCACGGCGATCGGTACCGGCGGTCGAGCCTGGCGCGCGCGCACCAACGCTTCCAGCGCGATCTGTAGATCCTGGCCATACGACGCTGCGTGATCGTTAAGGATGACAAGATCAACCGCCAGCTGCTTCAGAAGCCAGTATTCGTGTGCGCGCAGCAACTGTCGCACGAGCAGCAGGCTGTCGGTGTCGGCGATGCGCACCAGCACGATCGGCAGATCGCCCGAGATGCCCAGCGCCCACAGGCCGGGCGGTGGCCCGCCGCCCCGCCGGATCGTCGCGGCAGCCGGGCGCGCCGCCGGCGTCGCGTAAAGCAGGTTTCCGGCCAGGCGTTGGAACAGACTTGCCTCCGCCGGATCGATATTGAGGTGGTACAGTTGCACCTGCGCCTGGGTCCAGGCGAGCATCCCGGCCCGCGTGAAGGCGGTGGCGTCCCGGTGCCGGCTCGCGAGATCAATCACCTCGGCGCGCGTGGACGCGACCATGGTCCAGAAGGCGACGCGCGCCATCCCGCCCGGCTCGACGCGCACCCGGTGGCGCAGCGCGAACACGGCGTCGAGCACGGTGCCCACGGTGCCCGACAGTCTCTGGTTCACTCCCAGCGCCAGCGGCGCGCGCATATTGCGACCACGGCCGATGAAGCGCGCGCGATCGGTCTCGATCTCTGGCGCACCGACGGCGGCGTCATCGACGACGGCAAGATGCGCGGCCCAGATTTCCGGCTCCTCCGGCGCCCGCCGCCGCCGGGTCGCCAGGATCACGCCGGTCTCAGGTTGGTATTCCGTCACGACGAACAGCTTGGCGAAGGCCGGATGCGCGACATCGGCGGCCTGCGCGCCGAGCACGAGTTCGGCGTAGGAAGTCACCTCGATCTCGCGCGCCCGGGAACCGGAATTGGCGATCGAGACGCGCCGGACTTCGGCCGCCTCCTCCGCCGAGACCACCACCTCCGTCGTGGTCGTGATGGTGCCGTCACGGCGGCTGAACTCGGCGCGATCCTCCCGGAAACTGACGTCGTAGTCATCGGCGTCCGCCCCGCTTGGCTGGAACCCCGCCGACCAACCCGGGCCACCGGCGACATCGCGCAGGTAGATCCAGGAGCCCCAATCGTCGCATGTGGCGTCCTCCCGCCACCGTGTCACGGCGATATTCCCCCAGCGGCTGTAGCCCGCGCCGGACGCGGTGAGCATGACCGCATACTGTCCGTTCGACAGCAGCTGCGTGGCCGGGGTGGCGGTATGCGCCGTGCTGTAGCGCCGGCTGCCGGGCGCCTCGATCTCCAGCACCGTGACGGCCGGCTTCGCTTCCGCCGTCAGGGCGCGAGCCACCGAAACCTCACGCGGCGTGCGCTCCTGCAGCAGCAACTCGGCCGCCTGCACCATCGGTTCGGCATGAAACCGGCTCCGCATCGGGCTGTCCAGTAGCGCATCGGCGATCGCCACGATCGTCATGCCCTGGTGATGGGCCATGTATGCGCGGACGATGGCAACGTCCGCACCGTCCGGCAGCCGCGCGGGGGTGTAGTCGAGCGCATCGTAGAACCCGTAACGCCCGAGCGCGCCGACCCTGGTGAGCCGTGCCAGGTTCTGCGCCGCGGCGCGCGGGTCCACCATGGTGGCCAGCGCCGTCGCATAGGGCGCCACCACGGCATTCTGGCCGAGACCGCGCTTCAGCCCGAGACCAGGGACGCCGAAGCTGGAATACTGATAAGTGCGATCGAGGTCCCGGGCGTTGTAGGCAGATTCCGAAATGCCCCAGGGCAGACCCAGGGTTGTTCCGTATTGTATCTGGCGCCGTACGATCAGCCGGCTGGTGTGCTCGATCAGGCTGCCCGCCGGGGCACGCATCACCAGCGACGGCATCAGGTATTCGAACATGGAGCCGGACCACGAGATCAGCGCCGAGCCGTGCCCCACCGCCGTGACGGCGCGCCCCAGACGGAACCAGTGCTTGACCGGAATGTCACCCTTGGCGATCGCGATGAAACTCGCAAGCCGTGCCTCGGAGGCAAGCAGATCGTAGCAGCTCGGGTCGAGTGCCGCCTCCGGCGCCTGCCACCCGATCGAGAGCAGCTTTCGCGTGCGATCGTACAGGACGGCAAAATCCATCGCCATCGCCATGCCCCTGGCGGTATCCTCCAGCGCCGACAGGCGTGCCTGCAGGGCCATCGGGGGCTTGGCAAGGTCGCGCCGGTGGCTGTCGACCGCGCGGGCAATCGCCTCGGCCCAGAAACGCATATCGATCGCGTCCGCATCGTCCGGGTCGCCCGCGCGCGCCGCTGCCACCAGCGTCGTCGCTTGCGTGGCAAGCCGCGGCAGGACCGTCGCCAATTCCTCCCCGCGTAGCGCTGCCTCCTCCGTGGTATGCGCCAGCGCCTGAAGCGCGTCGTCGAACGCCCGCCGCGCCGGCGCGCCGCCCGCAATGCCGGGCCGGTCTGCCGCGTCCCGCGCAAGTTCCAGCGCATCGACGATCCCGGCGAGGCACCGGGTCGCCGCGATTGGTCCGGCACGCCATTCGCTGCACGCATTTGCCAGCGCGATCAGATGGCCGGCCAGATTGCCGCTGTCCACCGAGGAAATGTAGCGTGGATCGAGCGGACGCAGATCAAGCGTATCATACCAGTTGTAGAAATGTCCGTGCCAGCGATCGAGCGTACCCATGGTCGCGAGCGTCGCTTCCAGTCGTTCGATCGTCTCCGCCGCGCCCGTCCAGCCGAAATCATGCGCCGTCGCAGCCGCCAGGAGATAGAGGCCAAGATTGGTGGGCGATGTCCGATGTGCAAGCACCGGGCGCGGATCTTCCTGGAAATTATCCGGCGGCAACATGTGATCCGTTGCGGTCACGAAGCTCTCGAAGAAGCGCCAGGTCCGGCGTGCCGTCAGGCGCAGGGCCCGCGCGTCGGCCGGTGCTCCCGCCAGCCTTGCGGCGATCCTGGGCGACAAACTGATCCACCGCGCGATCGCGGGCGCGGCCAGCCAGAGCACGGAAAAGCCAAGGGCCAGCGGCCAGGTCCCGCGTCCGGCCGCCAGGGAAACCGCCAGCGCCACGACGCCGATCGCCGGCGAGCCCGCCATCCGCCAGTAGAATCCCCTCAGATCACGCCGCGAACCGATCGTCGCTTCCGCCGCGGTGATCCATTCCAGCAGATGCCGGTGGCTGATACACACACGGAACAGGGTACGCCCGATCGCGTCGCCCATCAGCCAGGCCTGGTGCGCGAGAAGCGCGAACAGCAGCAGGGACTGGGTCATTGCCAGACCGAGATCGCCCTCGAGCGCGCGTGCGTGGCTCGCGGGCGTGATCCCGGACCGGCGCGGCAGGATGGCGCCGAAGACGGGGATCAGGGTCGGCAGCACGATCGTCGCGGCCACGAATCCGGTCCAGGTCAGCGCCGCATCGAACGGGAGCGCCCATCCCGCCAGCAGCGCCGCCACCGCGGCCGGCGCGGACAAGGTGCGGCGGAGATTGTCGAGCATCTTCCAGCGCCCAATCGCGGGGATCGCGCCGGACGCGCAGCGCCGCCCCAGAATCCACGGCAGCAACTGCCAGTCGCCGCGCGCCCAGCGATGGTGGCGCGCCGCGTCCACATCGTAGCGAGCCGGAAACTCCTCCACGACCTCGACGTCGGAGGCGAGGGCGGAACGCGCGAAAATCCCCTCGAACAGATCGTGACTCAGAAGCGTGTTGTCCGGGATGCGGCCGGCGAGCGCGCGGGTGAAGGCATCGACGTCGTAGATGCCCTTGCCCGCATAGGAACCCGCATCGAACAGGTCCTGATAGACGTCCGATACGGCCGACGAGTACGGATCGATCCCGCTCATGGTAGAGAAACTGCGCTGGAACAGGGAGCCTTCTCTCCCGACCGGCAAGGACTGGCTGACCCGCGGCTGCATCACGGCGTGCCCTTCCACCACGCGCCCGGCCGCGGGATCGAAGCGCGGTCGATTGAGCGGGTGCGCCATCTTGCCGATCAACCGGTGCACCGCCTCACGCGGCAGCCGCGTGTCGGCGTCCAGCGTGACGACGTAGCGCACCCCATCGGGCACGACCGGCGCGTGACCGGCCACGGCGATGAATCCGGTATCGGTTGCGCCGCGCAGCAGCCGGTTCAGTTCGTGCAGCTTGCCGCGCTTGCGTTCCCAGCCGATCCAGCGCGCCTCGCTCTTGTTCCACACCCGGCGCCGATGCAGCAGGAGGAAGCGATCCCCGCCGGCCGCGCCGGCCGCATAGTGCCGGTTGAGCCGAGCGATCCCCGCCGCCGCGGCGGTCAGCAGCGCCGCGTCCTCCGGGGTTGTTTCGGCTTCCGCATCCATCCAGTCCGACAGCAGGACGAACGACAGATCGCCCTCCGGGCTGGCGAGGTGGTGCACTTCCAGCCGCTCGATCTGCGCCGCGATCGCCGCTGCGGTGGTCAGCAGGGTCGGGACCACGACGATGGTGCGGAACGCCGCCGGGATGCCGTCGCGCAATTCCAG
>DAHWDR010000274.1:0-1588 GCA_027330745.1 Acetobacteraceae bacterium
GTCCAGCACAGGCATCGCCTGAAACGACCCGATCGCCCAATATTGCGCCCAGGCATCGCGCACGAACCTCGAACCGCCCTGTGTCTGTTGCAGAAACGCCCCCTGCCCGCCACGCACCGCGATCAGCCGCCCGTCGTCGGACACCAGCAAATCCGGTGGCCGGTCCAGCAACGGCGAGGCCAGCCCCACCACCATGATCGCCACCCCGGCCAACCGCCGCCGCGTGCGCCACAGTCCCAGCCACGCCAAGCCGAACGAAAAAAGGCATAGCCCCCATACCGGAATATGCGGCACCTGGAACGTGGCGTCCGGCAGCGCCGCGCTGACCCTGGCAACCCAGACGACCGCTTCGGCACCCCAGCCCATCGGCACCAAAGCCACGGCCTCCAGATGCAGCGGCATCAGGAACAGCGCGATCAGCCCGGCCGGCATCACCCACAGCGCGGTCAGCGGCACGGCCACCATGTTCGCGAGCACGAAATACGCCTGCGCATGGCCGAAATGATACGCCCCGAACGGCGCCGACGCCGTCCCCGCCAGCGTGCTGGTCAGCGCCAGCGCGACCACATGCGACGCCAACCGCCGCGCCCGGCTTTTGCCGTGAATGCGCCGCAGCCAGGGCCGCAGCGCCTCATACCCCGCGATCAGCGCCAGCACGGCGGAAAAGCTCATCTGAAACGACACATCCGGCACGTCCTGCGGCGCCACCAGCATCAACACCGCCGCCGCCAGAGCCAGCCCGCGCACCGACAGCGGCCGGCGGTCGGCCAGCACGGCCAGGGTGAACAGGCACGCCATGACGAAGCTGCGAATGATCGGGACGTGCATCCCGGTCAGCACCATATACCCCCCGCCCGCCGCCAAAGCGCACAGCGCCGACAGCTTCTTGGTCGGCCAGAACAAGCTGGCACGCTCGTTCAACGCGAACCCGAATCGCGCCACCGTCAGCGCGAAGCCCATGACGATGCCGATGTGCAGTCCCGCGACCGCCAGCAGATGCGCCAGCCCGGAGTCCCGAAACGCCGCATGATCCGCCTCCGGGATCGCCATCGATGCCCCCGTCAGCAGGGTCACCGACACCGCACCCGCCGCCCCCGGAATCACCGCGGTCACACGGCCCGCGATCGCCTCCCGCAGCCACTGAACGAACCGCATCGGTCCCGACGGCACCGCTCGGTTTATCCGCTCCACCGCCCCCAGCGCATAACCCGATGCCCCCAGCCCGGAATAGAACGCGTCGCGCTGCAAGTCCCAGGCGCCCGGATAAGACGGCATCGCCGGCGGGCGCACCAAAGCGCGAACCCGGATCGTGTCCCCGGCGGCCAGGTCCTGCCCGTCTTTACGCTGCAAGCGCACCCGCACCTCTCGGGGCAACGCCACGTCATCGACCGCGGCCGGCTGAATTACCAGCCGGCGCCCCTCCGGCAACGCCTCCACCGCCCGAATAGTCCCGGTCACGACACTCGCATGGGTCGGCAGATCGGTCAGAACCGGCGGCGCCCGGGCGGTGGCGAACTGCGCGGAGGCAAAACCCAGCGCCAATGCCGCCACCGGAGCCGTCAGCCAGCGCAGACCCGGCAGCACCACC
>DAHWDR010000295.1:0-3581 GCA_027330745.1 Acetobacteraceae bacterium
GGCCTGTTCGCGGTGCGGCGCGGCGCGGCGCTGGTGGTCTATGTCAATTCCTGTCCGCATCTCGGCGTGTCGCTGGAATGGACCGCGGACCGGTTCCTGTCGGCCGACGGCACCCAGATCGTCTGCGGCACCCATGGCGCCACGTTCCGCATTGCCGACGGGCACTGCGTCGCAGGCCCGTGCCAGGGCGAGGCGCTGACGCCGGTGCCGTTCACCGTGACCGATGGCGTGCTGCTGGTCGCACCGGAGGCCGGACGCTACCCGGACGAAGGGACTGAGCGCAAACCGGGCTGAGCACGGATCAGGGCATCACGATCTCGTCGCGGATCGCTCCGTCGGGCGCGCGCAGGACCCATTCGGTGGCCGCGGCGCGCGGGCTGCCCGCCCGGGCGAAGCCGGGGCCAAGGTCCGACCGGACGAAGCCGAACGCCGCCAGGTCCCGCCCGAGCGCCCCGGGCGGGACGGGGCGGCGGGCCACAACCTGCGCGGTCGGGCGCAGAATCGGGCGCGCGGAGGCGGCATTCCGCGCGCGCGGCGCAGGTGCCGGCGCGGGTGCCGGCGCGGGTATCGGCGCGGCACAGGCGGCCAATGTCAGGCAGGCGGCCAGCGCACAACCCCAGCGAAGACTCCGGCACATCCCGCACATCCCGCGCCGCAGCGCTTCAGTCGAACCCGATGAACCCCTCCATCCGCGCGATCGGCGGCGCGGGGCGCAGCCGCGCCAGATCCGCAACCGGCCGCGCCGTGGCGGAATCCGCCGCCAGCACCCGCTCCAGCGCCGCCGCGACCGCCAGGACCAGCGCGTCGCCGCCGCGCGGGCCGACGATCTGCAAGCCGAACGGCATCCCATGCCGGTCGGTGCCGACCGGCAGCGACAGCGCCGGGTGGCCGGCCAGGGTCGGCGCGTAGGCCAGCGCCAGCCAGTGGAAATAGGTCCGGGTGGCGGCGCCGTCGATCTCCGCCGGATACAGTTCGCGCCAGGAACGGGGGGAGATCGTGATCGCCGGGGTCAGGATCACGTCGAAGCGCTGGAAGAACGTTTGCCAGCGGCGATAGAGCGCGGTCTGGGCGGTCATCGCGCGCGCGGCATCAGCGGCTGAATAGCGCAGCCCTTCCGCAACATTGGCGCGCACATTCGGTCCGATATCGTCGGGGCGGGCGCGCACCTTGTCCAGATGGGCGGACAGGAAATTCAGCGCGCGCAGCACCTCGAAGGCTTCGTCGGCGTCGCGGCAGTCCGGGGTGGCGTCCTCGGCGGCGGCGAATAACGGGCGGAGCGCAGCGGTCTTTTCGGCGAAGGCGACGCGGATCTGGCGTTCGGTGGGTGCGAAGCCGAAATCCGGCGTCAGCGCCACGCGCAGGCGCGCCAGGTCGCATTCCGCCGGGGCGGCGAAATCGCCCGCGCGGACGGCGCCGGCGAGCGGATCGCGGGTATCGTCGCTGACCATCGCCGACAGCAGCAGCGCGAGATCCGGCACGTTCCGCGCCATCGGCCCCACCACCGGCAGGTTGGACCAGCCGAGGCCGCGCTTCTCGTTCGCCACCAGCCCCGGAGACGGGCGGAACCCGACGATGCCGCAGAACGCTGCCGGATTGCGCAGACTGCCGCCGGTGTCGGACCCGGTGGCGATCGGCACCATCCCGGTCGCCAGCGCCACCGCCGAGCCACCCGAGGAGCCTGCGGCGGATTTCGTCGGATCGAACGGGTTGCCGGTGGCGCCATATACGGCGTTGCGGGTGTTGGCGCCGGCACCGAACTCGGGCGTATTCGTTTTGCCCAGTACGATCGCGCCCGCATTGCGCAGAGCCGCCACCACACGCTCGTCGGCAGCCGGGATGTGATCGCGGAAGATCGGGCTACCATAGGTGGTGACCAGGCCGGCGGTATCCTCCAGGTCCTTCACGCCGAGCGGGAGGCCATGCAACGGGCCGAGCGGGGCGCCCCGCGCCACCGCGTCATCGGCGGCGCGGGCGGCGGCGCGGGCGCGGTCGAAATCGCGCGCGACCATGGCGTTCACCGCCGGGTCGATCGCCTCGGTTCGGGCGATACAGCTGGCCAGCAATTCCGAGGGCGCCAGCTTGCGCGCGCCGATCAGGCGGCGCGCATCACGCGCGGTCAGGTCGCAGGGTTCGGTCATGCTCGGTTTCCTTTCAGGCGCGGACGCACGGGTCCGATCGGGGCGGCGCAACGGCGCCGGCGCGCGTGTATCACCGCGTCCCCAGCACGGGAAACGGCGCGCCACGCTCCAACGCCCGCGCGCCGCGCAGCACCACATCGTCCGCATATTGCGCGCCCGCCAGCTGCACCGCGGCCGGCAGCCCGTCGCCCCGCAGCCCCATCGGCACGGTGATCGCCGGCTGGCGCGACAGGTTGAACGCGAAGGTCCAGGGCGCCCAGTCCGACCACAGCGCGGCGATCGGGTCCGCGGCCTGCACGCCTGCCTCCGGCGGCCCCGCCGGCACCGTCGGGCACAGCAGCAGATCATGGCGCAGCGCCAGCAGCCCCAGCGCGTGCCCGGTCAGCGCGCGCAGCGCGTCCGCTTCCAGGATATCGTCCGCCCCCAGCCCGGCGGCGGCCTCGGCCACCAACAGCAGCCCCGGGTCCAGCGAAGCGCGCTTGTCTTCAGGGAAGCTCCGGACCAGGCGGGCCAGTGCCGCCGACCACAGGCGCGAGAACACCAGCCGCGTATCGGGCAGCGCGGACGTATCCGCCGCGGTCACCTCGGCTCCAGCCTCGGCAAAGATCGCCGCGGCCTGTTCCACCGCCGCGATCCCGTCCGCGTCCACCGGGGCATCGAAACCCGGGCGCGCGATCACGCCCACGCGCAGCCCCGCCACCCCGTCCTCGATCCCCGCCAGCCAGTCGCGCGGTTCGTCTTGCAGGCAGAACGGGTCGCGCGCGTCGGCCCGCGCCATCGCCCCGAACATCAGCGCCGCGTCGCGCACCGTGCGCGTCATCGGCCCGGCGCAGGAGACGGAAGCGAACGCGCCGGCCGGCCATTGCGGGATGCGCCCGTAGCTCGGCTTGAACCCGACCAGCCCGCACCAGGCCGCCGGGATGCGGATCGAACCGCCGGCATCGGTGCCGATATGCAGCGGCCCGAATCCGGCCGCGGCGGCCGCGCCCGCACCGGAGGAAGACCCGCCGGGGGTCCGTTCCGGGTCCCACGGATTGCGCGTGATCCCGTGCAGCGGGCAATCCCCGGGCGATTTCCAGCCGAACTCGGTGGTGGTGGTCTTGCCCAGCAGGATCGCACCGGCCGCTTTCAGCCCCATCACCATCGGTGCGTCATCGGCCGCCGGGGTCGCCTCGGTCAGAAGCGAGCCGCGCCTGGTGGGGAACCCGGCCACGTCCACCAGGTCCTTCACCGTCACCGGCACCCCATCCAGCGCCCCGATCGGTCGCCCGGCCCGCCAGCGCCCCGCGCTTGCCGCCGCCGCCGCGCGCGCGCCCGGGTTCAGCAGCACCATCGCGTTCAGCGCCGGGTTATGCCGTGCCACACGTTCCAGCACCGCCTGCAACACATCGAGCGGCGAGGCGGCGCCGGCGGCGAACGCCCCCAGCATGTCCTCGGCGGACA
>DAHWDR010000303.1:0-2219 GCA_027330745.1 Acetobacteraceae bacterium
CCAGGTCTTCGCGCCGGCGCACGCCGAAGGCCCAGTCATGCGAGGGGCTGAGTGCGCCCGTCGGGCAGGCCTCGGTGCATAACTGGCAGACCACGCAGCGGCCGTAATCCACCGCAATGCCGCCCGGCGCATCCGTGCGCGGCGCGATCGCGCCGGTCGGGCAGATTTCGGCGCAAGCGGCGCAGCCCTCCTGGCAGTGCTCGGGGGCGAAGCGCGGCATTCCCAGCACGCCCGCCTGCCCGTCGGCCTCGCCACGCCGCGGCCAGGGTGTCGTCGCTTTGCCCTGCGTCAGCCCGAAGAAGGTCCACAGCGCCATCGCCCGCCCCCTACCGCGCGCAGCCGGCGATGGTGAGGCCGAAACTCGCCTCGTTGATCGCGTAATCCATCATGTTCGTCTCATGCACGGTGAACGGGAATACGCGCCAGTTGGAATAGGACGGCGACTTGATCTTCACCCGCGCGAGCCGCCCATCGGCGCCGACGTGCACGGCGTAGAACAGCGTGCCGCGCGGCGATTCCGCCCAGCCGAGACCTTCGGCGCCGGCGGTGGGCGTGCAGTCCACGCGCACTGGGCCGTCCTCCAGCAGCAACAGGACGCGCTGCATCATCGCGATGGCGGCATCGATCTCGGCCACGCGAACCGCCGAGCGGGCATAGGCGTCGCCCTCGCTGCGGACCGGCACGACCAGCGACAGGTCGGCATAGGCCGCGTAGGGGTGATCGCGGCGCAGGTCGCGATCAATGCCGGAGGCGCGCTGCACCGGTCCGGTCGCACCCTGGTCCAGTGCGACGTTGCGGCGCAGCATCCCGGTGGTGATCAGCCGATCCAGATGACTGTCGGACCGCTCCAGCAGATCGACATAGCGCGCGGTCTCCGCCCGCAACTCCTCCAGCGCGGGGCTGAGCCATTCGCCCGGCACCAGATCGCGGCGCAGCCCGCCGGGGACCAGCAGGCCGCGCAGGAAGCGGCTGCCCGTTACCCGCGCATTGATCTGCTTGGCACGCTCTTCCAGGAGCTTGCCTTGCGCCTCGCCCACCTTGAGCGTGGTGGTGTTGGCCAGATGCCCGAGATAGTGCAGATGGTTATAGACCCGTTCCAGCTCGGCCAGCAGCACGCGCAGAGCGAGCGCCCGCCTCGGTACCGCGCAGGACGCAGCGGCCTCGATCGCCTGGCAATAGGCCAGCGCGTGCGCCACGCTGCCGACGCCGGAGACCCGTTCCGCCAGCACCGTGCCGAGCAGCGGCGTCAGCCCGGCAAAGCGCGCTTCCATGCCGCGATGCTTGAAGAACAGGTGCGGATGGTAGTGAATGATCTGCTCGCCGATATAGAAGAAGGTGAACTCGGCGGATTCCAGCACGTCCGCGCGCACCGGACCGAACGGCAGGGTCTGCACTTCGGGAGCTTCGATCTCGGGCAGCGGGCGGGGGATATCGCCCATGCGCCGGGCGGGGTCGTGGCCGTCGAAGGGCGGCGGAATGTCCTCGGCCAGCACCAGCCGGTTCGGCTCCGGATGGTCGCGGAACGCGATGCCGAAGAGGTCCATGATCTCGCGCTCGTACCAGCCAAGCGACGGCCAGATGCGGGCCAGACTCGGCGGATCGCCCTCCGGGCGGCAACGCCACAGCAGAAAGCGGCCGGCTTCGGGGGGGGAGGCGAGGTAGCGCAGCTCGACCGTCCCGGGTTCGGGATGCCACGCATAGGCCATCTGCATGCGCCCGCCATCGGCGAACAGCCCGCGCGCGATTTCGGGCATCCCGGCGCACGGTACCGTGGTGGCTTCGGTGGCGTTCATCGGCCGGCCACCATTGTGCCGGCGGCGAGCCCGTGGGCGATCGCGGCGAAATAGTGCCAGATCGCCTCCGGCCACCACAGGCCGAGCACCAGCAGCGGCACGAAGGCGAGCCACATCGGCACGCTGCACCAGGCGCTGACCGGGCGCATCGGCGCCGGTTCACCTTCCGCCGGGGTGAAATACATCATGCGGAAATGGTTCAGGAAGGCGATGAAGATCACGATCAGCAACAGCGCCATGACGATCGCCGCCCACACATGCGGGCCACGCAGCCCGGCACGCAGGATGGTGAACTCGCTGGCGAACAGGCCGAACGGCGGCGCGCCGGTTATCGCGACCGCACCGGCGAGCCACAGCGCGCCCACCACCGGGAAGCGCCGCCCAACGTCGCGGATGGCGCCGATGTCCTTGGTCTCGTAACTCCGC
>DAHWDR010000305.1:0-8070 GCA_027330745.1 Acetobacteraceae bacterium
GGTTTGCTTCCCCCGCGGGCGCGTGCTTCATTTGCCGCGCAAAAACGGTAAGGGGGAGACAAATGTTCGCCTGGTTTTCCGACCTGAACGCTCGGGAACGACGCACCATGATCGCCTGCTTCGGCGGCTGGGCGCTCGACGCGCTGGATGTGATGGTGTTTGCCTTCGTCATCCCGGCGCTGATTGCCTTCCTGCACATGACCCTGCCGGAAGCGGGCGAACTGGCCACTGTTACGCTGTTGATCTCGTCTTTCGGCGGCTGGATCGCGGGCGCCTTGTCCGACCGCGTGGGACGGGTCCGCATTCTGCAGATCACCGTGATCTGGTATGCGGTCTTTACCTTCCTGTGCGGCTTTGCGCAGACCTACCAGCAACTGTTCTGGTTCCGCGCGCTCCAGGGCCTTGGCTTCGGCGGCGAATGGGCGGCCGGCGCGGTACTGATGGGCGAGGTGGTTCGCGATAAATACCGCGGCCGCGCGGTCGGCATCGTGCAGACGGGTTGGGCGATCGGCTGGGGCACGGCGGCGTTGCTGTCCACGATCTTCTTTGCCACTCTGCCGAAAGAACTGGCCTGGCGGGCGATGTTCTGGATCGGCATCCTGCCGGCTTTCCTGGTGTTCTATATCCGCCGTTTCGTCGATGAACCGGAACTGCCGCGTAGCACGCAGCCGGTCGGCACGGCGCTGACGCAGATCTTCGCCGCGCTGAAGCCGCCCTATCTGTCCACCACGCTTCGCGTGTCGCTGATGGTGATCGGCGCGCAGGGCGGCAGTTACGTGCTGACGATCTGGTTGCCCACCTATCTGAAGACGGTGCGGCATCTTAGTACTGTCGGCTCCGGCGCCTACACGCTGGTGCTGATCCTGGGGGCGTTCGTGGGCTTCGTCTCGGGGGCGTATCTGGCCGACGGCATCGGGCGCAAGGCGACGTTCATGGTCTCGGCGGTCGGGTCGGCCGTGATGCTGGTGATCTACATGGTGGCCCCGCTCACGCATCCCGAGATTCTGCTCGTCGGCTTTCTGATGGGCGTGATTTCGCTGATGATGTTCTCGCCCATGGGATCGTTCATGACCGAGTTGTTTCCCACCGAGGTGCGCGGCGCCGGCCAGGGGTTCTGCTACAATGTCGGCCGCGGCATCGGCGCATTGTTCCCGGTGCTGGCGGGGTTCTTCGCGCATCGCCTGGGCCTGGGTGTGGCCATCGCCTCGTTCGGCGTGGTGGCCTACGCGGTGATGATCGGGGCGCTGATGATGCTGCCGGAGACCCGAGGTCGATCGGTGGCCCAGGTGACCGTGGCGGGCTGAGCGGGACGCAAACCATTTGCAAACGGTTCCGTGCCAGAGCAGGG
The DNA here is from genome assembly GCA_027330745.1 of Acetobacteraceae bacterium. GTDB lineage: Bacteria > Pseudomonadota > Alphaproteobacteria > Acetobacterales > Acetobacteraceae > JAJZVS01. The sequence continues at coordinate 1,349 of DAHWDR010000305.1, forward strand.
TCTGGCGCGGAACCGTCCCGCCTGATCCCGGATACCCCTCACGATGCCGCCCATCACCTTACCCGACGAGCATCTGGCCCTGATCGGGATGATCGCGATCCGCAGCGACGTGGGCGAGCAGTTGCAGGATATGCTGCTGCAAGGCTGGTGGCGCGATCTGCCGGAAGCGCTGCTGCGCGACACGATGCACATGAGCCCCGAGCGGCGTGCCGACCTGCTGCGCGAAGCGTTCGAGACGGTGCTACCCGACGAGCGCGAGGCGATCGGCGGTTTCTTCGACCGCTGGCGCGCCGCCCATGAGGAGCGCCGGGCGGTCATGCACGAGGCCTGGGTCTTGTCGGAGACGCCCGATATCCGCGCGCTCGGTCAGTCCGTGATGGCGGGGGCGGAGCCGCGCAAGCGGATCACGACGGCGATGCTCAATGCGCTCGATCAGACATTCGCGGCGCTGCTGCTGGAGTTGACTGTCCTGTATGCGCGGGCGAATGAAGCTCGTTCAGCTCCGCCATCCGCATAGCGCGAAAGACCTGGGCGGCAAGATTCGCGGTCCAGTTGCGGCGCTGCATTTCCGATTGCGTGTTGAAGAAGCGTTCGACCACGTCCGCGCCGGTAGCGGCGACGAGCAGGCTGATATCGACATCCTGATCCATAGGGTCGGCGGCTCCATCTGTCGCAATCATCGTGCGGTGTTCATAATTCAAGACGGTATACACAAGTCTCCGTGAAGTCCAGCGGCGTGACGGCCTAGTGTTGTATTCATATTGATCCGGCGTCCTATAAAACGGGATTCTGCCGATTCGAACGCGGCGTTATCGCCGAGGACCCATTCCCTGGGGGCGCAAGCCCCTTCCGTCAACAAAATCTTGTGTTTGGCCGCGCGCGAATCGCGTTGACCGCGGGCGCGGGCACTTGTACCCCTTGACCCGTGTCCATCTCCGCACCCCCCTTGGCGCTTCGAGTCCGCGGCCGGTCCTTCATGGCCCTGGTGCTGACGCCGGAGCCGCCGTTGCCCGGTTGGCTGGCCGCGCTGGACGGCCAGATCGCCCGTGCGCCCAGCTTCTTCGACGCCCGTCCGGTGCTGCTGGACCTGGGCTTGCTGCCGCCGGAGCAGCCTGACGTGGCGGAACTTCTGGACGCGATTGCCGGCCGCGGCGTGCGCATCATCGGCACCGAAGGGGCGCATAAATCCTGGCCCGGCGTGGCGAAATGGGGTGGCGGTCTGGGGCCGCCACCGCCGGCGGGCGCGGCGCCGCCCCGCGCCGGCAAGGCGATCGAGATTCCGGACGAACGCAAGCCGCCCGCGCCATCCGCCGAGGCACCGGTGGTGGTGCCGGCCACGCTGCTGATCGACCGACCGGTGCGGTCCGGTCAGTCCATCGTGCATGAAGCGGGCGACGTGACCGTGCTGGGTGCGGTCGCCTGGGGGGCGGAAATCATCGCCGGCGGGTCCATCCATGTCTATGGCGCGCTGCGCGGCCGGGCGATCGCCGGGCTGGCCGGCAACCGTGCCGCGCGCATCTTCTGCCGCCGGCTGGAAGCGGAGTTGCTGGCGATCGATGGCGTCTATCGTACCGCCGAAGACATGGAGCCGGCACTGGCCGGCAAACCGGCGCAGGCCTGGCTGGAGGGCGAGACCATGCTGCTCGCCTCGCTCGATTGAACTGAGGCTTTGGGAAAGGAAACGACACGATGGCGCAGGTCGTTGTGGTGACTTCGGGCAAGGGGGGCGTGGGCAAGACCACCTCTACCGCCGCGCTGGGCGCCGCGCTCGCACAGGGCGGGGAGAATGTGGTCGTGGTCGATTTCGATGTCGGCTTGCGCAACCTTGATCTGGTGATGGGCGCGGAACGGCGCGTGGTCTTCGACCTGGTCAACGTGGTGCAGGGCGACGCGAAGCTGGCGCAGGCGCTGATCCGCGACAAGCGGCTGGAAAATCTGTCGCTGCTGCCGGCGTCGCAGACGCGCGACAAGGATGCGCTGACGTCGGAGGGCGTGGAGCGGATCATCGGCGAGCTGCGCGAGAAGTTCGACTGGATCCTGTGCGACAGTCCGGCCGGGATCGAGCGTGGCGCGACCCTGGCGATGCGTCATGCCGATCTGGCGGTGGTGGTGACGAACGCGGAAGTCTCGTCGGTGCGGGATTCGGATCGTATCATCGGGTTGCTCGATTCCAAGACCGAGAAGGCCGAAAAGGGCGGACGCATCGCCAAGCACCTGCTGCTGACCCGCTATGACGCGGGGCGCGCGGCGCGCGGCGAGATGCTGAAAGTGGACGACGTGCTGGAGATCCTGTCGATCCCGCTGCTTGGGATCATTCCGGAAAGCCAGGACGTGCTGCGCGCGTCCAATCTGGGCGCGCCGGTTACCTTGGCCAACCCGACCTCGGCGGCGGCGCGGGCCTATGCGGAAGCGGCGAAGCGGCTGAAGGGCGAACAGATCCAGATCACGCTGCCGGCGGCCGAATCCCGCGGTTTCCTGGGCAAGCTGTTCGGACGGAGGGCGGTGGCGTGAACCTGCTGTCCCTGTTCCGCCGGCGCGAATCCGCCCCGGTGGCGCGCGAGCGGCTGCAGATCTTGCTGTCGCATGAGCGGATGATGGTCGGCGGCTCCGACCTGATCGCGGTGTTGCAGGAAGAAATCCTGGCGGTGATCGCCAAGCATGTGACCCTGGATCGGGACAAAGTGCAGATCAAGCTGGATCGCGGCGATCCCGTCTCCACGCTGGAAATCGATGTGGAGGTGCCGTCCTTGCCGCTGACCGGCGCGCGCGCGCGCGCGGGTCTGGGTGCCGTGGCGGCGCGTCCGTGAACCGTCCCGCGCCGGGACGCCGCGCCGAGTACCGGTGGTTCCACGACATCACCACGCGCTGGATGGACAACGATGTCTTCCGGCATGTCAACAACGTCAACTATTTCTCGTTCTTCGACACCGCGGTGACCTATTTCGAGATGTCGCGCGGCGTGGTGGACCTGCTGGACGGGCCGGTGCATTGTGTGGTGGCCGAGGTGGCGTGCCGCTACCTGAGCTCGATCGCCTGGCCGGATCGGGTCTGCGTTGGCGTGCGGGTGACGCGGCTGGGCGGCAGCTCGGTGCGCTATGAGATCGGGATCTTCCGCAACGATGACGACCTGGCGGCGGCGGAGGGGCATTTCGTGCACGTGTTCGTGACCCGGGGGGATCAGCGGCCGACGCCGATCCCGCCGCCGGCACGGGAAATTCTGCAATCGATCGCCGTCTGACGGCGATCACCGAGGGAGCAAACGAATGGATCTTGGCATCAGGGGCCGCAAGGCGATCGTCTGCGCGGCATCGAAGGGGTTGGGGCGGGCGTGCGCGTTCTCGCTGGCGCGGGAAGGCGTGGAACTGGTCATCACCGCGCGCGGCGCCGAGGCGCTGGAAGCGACGGCCGCCGAGATCCGCGCCGCGACCGGGGTGAAGGTCACGACCGTTGCTGGCGATATCACCTCTGAAGCCGGGCGTGCAGCGGCGCTGGCTGCCTGCCCGGCGCCCGATATTCTGGTGAACAACGCCGGCGGCCCGCCGCCGGGCGATTTCCGCGACTGGGGGCGAGACGAGTGGATCAAGGCGCTGGACGGTAACATGCTGACACCGATCTTCCTGATCAAGGCGGTGGTGGACGGGATGATCGGGCGCAAATTCGGGCGCATCGTGAACATCACCTCGGCATCGGTGAAATCACCGATCCCGCAACTGGGCATGAGCAACGGTGCACGCGCGGGGCTGACCGGGTTTGTTGCCGCCCTGGCGCGGCAGGTGGCGAAGCATAACGTGACCATAAACAACCTGCTGCCCGGCCCGTTCCTGACCGACCGGCTGCGCAGCGGCGCGGCCTTCGCGGCGCAGAAGGCCGGGCGCCCGGTGGATGAGGTACTGGCAGAACGGGGCAAGGAGAATCCCACCGGGCGGGTGGGCGATCCGGCGGAATTCGGCGAGGCCTGCGCGTTTCTGTGCGCTGCGTCCTCGGGGTATATCGTCGGGCATAATCTGCTGCTGGACGGTGGGGCGTTCAACTCGTCGATTGCGTAGTTCGGGACGGCCGGCGCGCGCCGTCGGCCGCCCTGGCTACCGGGCCAGTTCGTCGAGGAACCGGCGCAGCGCCGGCGCCCATTTCTTCGCGTCCAGCCCCGACGCCAGGTGCCCGAAGCTGCTTTCCAGCGGCACGTACTCGGCGCGCACGCCGGCGGCTTCCAAGGCCCCCATCACCTCGGGCGCCAAGGTCGGCGGGAACAGCGCGTCGGTGGACGACAACACGTACATCACCCGCGCCCGGATCGCGGCCAGCCGGGATGCCAGGTCGTAGCGCAGCATCGCCTTGCGCAGGATCACCAGCGAATTCGCATCGAACTGGCGCGCCCAGGAATGCGCGATCCGCGCAAGCTCCGCCGCGCGCGCCGCCGCTTCCGGAAAGCGCGCGGCCAGGCCGGCGTCCAGACCGTAGCCCTTCAGCGTCTCGATCCGCATCGCGGTCAGCGTATCGGCAACCCCACCGCGGTCGTAATAATCTCCGCCGTTCCAGTTGGGATCGGCCGCAAGTTGCGCCAGCAACGGCTCGATCCGCGCGACCGGGGAGCGCAATCCGGTGACCACCGGCACCACGCCGCGCATTGCGTCCGGGTAGTCAACCGCCCATTGGAAGGCCTGGAATCCGCCATAGGACGGCCCCACCACGGCGATCAACGCGCGCACACCCAAGCCATCCAGCAGGGATTTCTGGGCGGCGACGATGTCGCCCACCGTCAGCTCGGGGAAATGCGACCCGTATTCCCGGCCGGTAGCCGGATCGATGCTGGCCGCATTGGTGGATCCGAACGACGATCCCAGCATGTTCGACGCGACCACGAAGAACCGATCGGTGTCGATTGCCTTGCCCGGTCCGACCAACTCGGCCCAGGAGCCTTCGGATGCGCTCTCCCCACCCTCGATCATGCGCGGGCCCGAGGTGTAGCCATGCGTCACCAGCACCGCGTTGCGCCCGTCCGCCGCCAGGCGGCCGAGGGTCAGATAGGCAATGCGCGCCTCGGCCAGGCGGCCGCCGGCCTGCAACGCGAAGTCGCGGATGGTATGGAACTGCATCGGCAGCATCTCGTCCCCCCTATCGTACCAGCTGGAACGCGACCAGCGCCGCCACCATGATCGCGGCGCCGAGGCTCTGCAACCCGGTGATGGTCTCGCGCAGCACCAGAATGCTGAGCGCGGTGGAGACAACCGGTTCCAGGTTCATCACCAAAGCGGTGCGAAAGGCGCCGATCCGCGCGGTGGACGCAAATAATCCCAAGGTCGAAACGGTACTGGCGACCGCCACGCCAAGGAATGCGCCCCAGCCCAGCGCATGACGCGGAAAGTCCCAGGTGCCTGAGACGCAAGCCAGTGCCAGCAGCACCACGGTCGAGGCGATCAGCGAATACCAGCTGGTCAGCCGCGGATCGGCGCCGATCAACCTTGTGCGCGTGATTAGCAGCATCGCGACGCGGCACAGCGCGGCGGCGAACGCGACCGCGATCCCAAGTGGCGCCAAGCCGGCCGGCGCGGCGCCGATCATCAGCGCCAGACCAGTGAAGGCGACAAGCGCCGCAAGCGCTCCCGCCGCGCCCAGCGGTTCGATCCCCAGCGCTGCGCCCGCCAGACCGGTCAGCAGCGGATAGACGAAGTAGCTCAGGATCGCGATCGGCACCGGGACCAGCTGGATCGCCTTCAGCACGCCGTAGATATTGGCTGCGAACAGCACACCAAGACCGATCGAAACCATCCTCTGGCCGCGGTCGTGCGGACGCGCCCTTGTGCCCACGCGCAGCCAGCCGGCCAGCATCGCAACCCCCAGCAGGCCGCGCACCCCGCTGACGGTCAGCGGCGCGGCACCGTCGCCGAACACGATCTTGCCCAGCACGTCGGAGAAGCCGAACGACACTGCCGCCGTCACGCCGGGGGCCAGATCCGCGAGCCGGCCCCCGGCGGGCGTCACGGCGGGTAGCACCCGGCCTGCCGGGCGCGCTCGCGCACCAGGGCGAGGACGGACTGGCATAGCGGCATGACGTGGCCGGTCACCTCACCGAGCTCCACCACCGCGCCCAACAGCGCGTCGATCTCCATCGGCCGGCCGCGTTCCAGATCCTGCAGCATGGACGTGCGGTGTTCGCCGACCTCGGCCGCGCCGGCGATGCGCTTGTCCACGTCGATGGCGAACCGCGTGCCCAGCGCCTCGGCGACCGTCTTCGCTTCCAGCATCATCCCCCGGCATAGCGCGCGCAGGCCGAGATCTCCGGTCAGGCGGTCAAGCGTGGCCAGCGTCAGTGCCGAGACCGGGTTGAACGCCAGGTTGCCCCAGAGCTTGACCCAGATCTCGTCGCGGATGCGCGGGCGTACGGGGGCTTTCAGCCCGGCACCGATCAGCAGCCGCGACAGCGCCTCGATCCGCGGCGAACGCGACCCGTCCGGCTCGCCCAGGCTGAACCGGTCACCATAGCTATGCGCGATGACACCGGGTTCCGCGACTTCGGCGGCCGGATAGACCACGCAGCCGATCACGCGCGACGGCGGCAGGATGTCCCACAACACGCCGCCGGGATCGACGCTGGCCACACGCCGGTCCCGCAACGGACCGTCCTGACCATAGAAATACCAGTACGGCACGCCGTTCACGCCGGTGACCAGCATGGTTTCGGGGCCGAACAGGCGCGCGATCTGCAGCGCGGCACCGGGCAGGGA
>DAHWDR010000309.1:0-4394 GCA_027330745.1 Acetobacteraceae bacterium
TGATCCCGGTGCGCCGGCAGTTGCGCGGCATGGCGGAAGCGGTCTCCGAGGCGATCGCCGAATCCGCCACACGCGCCCCGGACGCCTCCCCGATCTTCATCCCCGGGGACCCCGCCGGGCCGTCGGACGCCCATCCGAACACGCCAACCCCGGATTCACCCGACGCCACCGGCCCCGCGTCCGCAGCGCCCGTCGCGCCGCCACCGCCGGCCGGGGCGCCGCTCGCGCAAGACGACCGCGCACCGCCCGCGGCCGGCACTCTCGCCGAATGGTCGGGAAATCGCGGCACCGCCGCTCCGCGCCCCGTGTCCGATGCAGCGGCTGCGCCCGTTATGGCGGAGCCTGGCCGCCACGCCGCGTCCCGAAATCGAACCGCCACGGCCCGCGACCACGCCGCGTCCGCGTCGCCGCCGGCGCCCGTGGCGCGGGCCGTCGCGGCGCCGCGTTTTGGTGTTCCCGCCGCACACGCGCCGCCCGCCGATCGAAAAATGGTGTCTCCAGGCGGGGTTTTGCGCGCGCTATTTGTTCCGATATCGAAACATAAATCGACACCACGCACCAGGGCGGGTCCGCGCGACCCGCCCCGGCGCCGATCAGTCGCCGCTGGCGGCCCAGGCATGGGCGTGCACCAGCCCGTCGTCATACGGCTCGGCGGGCGCGGCCGGCGCCGCGTCATGGAACTGCGCCGCCTCGGTGCTGCCGGCCAGCGCCGTGGTGGAGGAAGTCCCGCCCGAGATCGCCAGCGCGACCCCATCGAAATACCCCACGCCCACTTCGCGCTGATGCCGGGTCGCGGTGTAGCCTTCCGCTTCGGCGGCGAACTCGGCCTGTTGCAGTTCCGAATAGGCCGCCATGCCGCGATCGGCATAGCCGCGCGCCAGATTGAACATCGACAGGTTCAGGCTGTGGAACCCGGCCAGCGTGACGAACTGGAACTTGTAGCCCATCGCGCCGATTTCACGCTGGAAGCTCGCGATCTTCTCGGCCGGCAGCTTCTTCTGCCAGTTGAAGCTGGGCGAGCAGTTATACGCCAGCATCTTGCCGGGGAATTGGCGATGGATCGCCTCGGCGAAGCGGCGCGCGTCCGCCAGATCGGGATCCGAAGTTTCCCACCACAGCAGATCCGCATAGGGCGCGTAGGCCAGCGAGCGGGCGATGGCGTAATCGACCCCCATGCCGGGGCGAATGCGGAAAAACCCCTCGGCGGTACGCTCACGCGAGATGAAGGGGCGGTCGCGCTCGTCGATATCGGTGGTCAGAAGCTGCGCCGACTGGGCGTCGGTGCGACACAGCAGGACGGTGGCCACGCCTTCCACATCCGCGGCCAGGCGGGCGGCGTTCAGGGTGCGGATATGGGTGGCGATCGGCACCAGCACCTTGCCGCCCAGATGGCCGCATTTCTTCTCCGACGCCAGTTGGTCCTCGAAATGCACACCCGCCGCGCCGGCGGCGATCATCGCGCGCATCAGCTCGTAGGCGTTCAGCGGGCCGCCGAAGCCGGCCTCGGCGTCGGCGATGATCGGCGCCATCCAATAGGTGCTGTCATCGCCTTCCATGTGGCCGATCTGGTCGGCGCGGCGCAGCGCGTTGTTGATCCGCTCGATCACCTTGGGCACGGAATCCACCGGATACAGCGACTGGTCCGGATACATCGCGTGGGCCGAATTGGCGTCCGCGGCCACCTGCCAGCCGGACAGATAAATTGCTTTCAGTCCGGCCTTGACCTGTTGCACCGCCTGGTTGCCGGTCAGCGCGCCGAGGGTCGGCACGAAGGGTTCCGACCGCAACAGCTGCCACAGCCGCGCCGCGCCGCGCTCGGCCAGGGTGTGGCGGATGCGGAACGAACCGGCCAGGCGTTCCACGTCCGCGGGCGTGAAGTCGCGGCGGATGCCGTCGAAGCGACCAGGCTCGCCGCCGATCGGGCCGGAGAGACCGTCGGGGGCACGGGTGGCGGTGGGGGTCATCATGTGGGTCCTTGCGATCCGGGGTGGATGCAGTCAAGGTTTCACATTGCGACTGCGAAGCGCACCCCGAATCTGCGTGAAGACGGCGCAATCTCGTGGCGGAATTCACCGCCCGAGGCCTCGGATAGTAAAGGGAGTAAAGCCATTTCCCGCCCCCTGCTTGGCCGCACGATCCGCCGCCTCCGCACCGAGGCCGGGCTGACGCAGCAGGCGCTGGCCGCCCGGCTGGGCATTTCCGCCAGCTACCTCAATCTGATCGAGCACGATCAACGCGGCGTCACCGCCAGCCTGTTGCTGAAACTGGCCGAGGTGCTGCGCGTCGATCTGGCGGCGCTGTCGGGCAACACCGAACGCCAGTTGGAACTGGGCCTGCGCGAGGTGTTCGCCGACGGCCTGCTGGGCACGGATGCGGTGCCGGAGACCGAGGTGCAGGCCCTGGCCGCCGCCCCCAACGCGGCGCGCGCGGTGTTGGCGCTGTATCGCGCCTGGCGGGTGGCGCGCGAGGATGCGGGCGGGATCGCATTGCCGTCCGGCCGGCGGATCCTGCTGCCGAACGAGGAAGCGCGGGATTTCTTTCACGAACGCGGCAATCATTTCCCGACGCTGGAGGACGCGGCCGAGGCGCTGACCGCCGCGCTGGACGCAGCGCCGCACGAGATGAACCACGCCATCGCGGAACGACTGCGCCGGACCCATGGCGTGACCGTGACGGTGCGCCCGCTGGACGGGACCTTGCGGCAGTTCGATCCGGAGACGCGGGCGCTGGCCTTGTCCGAAAGCCTGCCGCGGGAAAGCCGCGGCTTCCAGATGGCATTCCAGCTTGCGCTGCTGGAAGCCCGCGCGCCGGTGGAGGCGGTGCTGGCCGAGACGCCGCCGTCGTCGGAGGAAGCGGCGATGCTGATCCGCGTGGGGTTGCTGAACTACCTGGCCGCGGCGTTGCTGCTGCCCTACGCGCCGTTCCTGTCGGCCGCCATAGGGCTGCGCTACGACATCGAAAGCCTGGCGGCGCGCTTCGGCGTATCCTTCGAGCAGGCGTGCCAGCGCATCGCATCCTTGCAGCGCTCCGGTGCGCGCGGCGTGCCGTTCTTCTTCCTGCGCGCTGATGCGGCGGGAAATGTGACGAAACGATTCTCGGCCGCCGGGTTCCCGTTCGCGCGTTATGGCGGGTCCTGCCCGCGCTGGGTGGTGCATACGGCGTTCGCGCGCCCGGGGGAGATCCAGGTGCAGCTGGCGGAACTGCCGGACGGGGCGGCGTTCCTGTGCATCGCGCGCACCGTCAGCCGGGCGCCGGCGCGCTGGGGCGAGCCGCCGCCCACGCATGTGGTGGCGATGGGCTGCGCCGTGGGACATGCGGGGGAAGTGGTGTACGGGGACGGGCTGGACCTGGCCACGGCGCGGGTGGGCATTGGGCTGTCGTGCCGGTTATGCGAACGGGCGGAGTGCCGGTCCCGCGCATTCCCGCCGCTGGCGCACCGGCTGGTGGGGGACCCGCTGACCAAGGGGGCCAGCCCGTATCGGTTCGCGGCGCGGTAGGGGCAAGGTCGGATGCCAGCCATATTGCGCGTCGAAATGGACAAACGCGACCTTCGAGCCGATCTGGAGCCATGCCCATGAGCCTGTCGATCAAGAAGGCGCCTGACGAGGTGGTCCACCGGCTGCGGCAGCGCGCGGAGCGGCATCATCGTTCGCTGCAAGGGGAACTGCTGTCCATCATCGAGGCGGCCGCGCGCGAGGATCGCCCTGCCACGCCCGCCGAGCTCCTGGCCGAGATACGCCGCCTTGGCGTCCATACCCCTAGCGAATCCGTCTCCCTGATCCGTGCCGATCGCGATGCCCGTCAAGGCAGTTGACGCCTCCGCCATCGCCGCCCTGCTGTTCGTCGCGCCGGAGACCGACGCGAATGTAAGACGCGAGCTACCTCTGGCCGCCCCAACAACTGAGCGCCGGTCTTGTGTCACGCGACAAACAAATCGCCGAAGCCGCAGCGGGGTCGCCAGAATCGCGGGGACGGATCAAGACAGCGGCGTAAGGCGCGGCTGCAAGCCACGCGGCTGCGCGCGGCGCCCTGGGGAGGGTCGAGCCCGGACAACGATCATCATTAAAATCCGGCGCCACCAGGTCGCACAGCCCAGCCCCAAGGCTGGGCCGCAACGCTCTAATCCACTGAAAGGATGGTAGCGGCGGGCGGATTTGAACCACCGACCAAGGGATTATGATTCCCCTGCTCTACCGCTGAGCTACGCCGCCATCGGTGCGGGCGGAGATAGGGCGCCGCGCCCCGCCGCGTCAACCCGCACACGGCACGCCGGGGTCTCTGGCCCAACCGCGCGGCCTGGGCTAAAGCCGATCCATGTCGGGGCGACCAATGCGCAGAACGGGGCGGGACCATGTGTCCCGCGGGCAACATCCACCGCGAACCCGCGCACCCCA
>DAHWDR010000310.1:0-8902 GCA_027330745.1 Acetobacteraceae bacterium
CCCGCCGCTGGGGCTGGGCGAGGTGGCGCTGGGGCCGACCGCCGCGGCAATCGGTAATGCGCTGGCGGATGCGCTTGGGGTGCGGGTGCGGGAGATGCCGCTGACGCGGGAGCGGATCGCCGCGGTGCTGGTGGGATAGAGGTTGACATCTATAGCACTTAGTGCGATATAGAAGCTGTCTGCCATGCGCGTGTTCCAGACTCGGCTATTCCAGAAATTCGTTCGCAGGGCCGATCTGGACAATCACCGGCTGTTGGACGCGGTGGCGCGCGCCGACCGCGGCCTGATCGACGCCGACCTCGGCGGCGGCGTCATCAAGCAGCGCATCGCCCGGCATGGTGGAGGCCGGTCGGGTGGGTTCCGCACCATCATCCTGTTTCGTGCCGCCGCGCGAGCCGTGTTCGTGTACGGATTTGCCAAGAACGAACGCGACACGATTCGCGACGACGAACTGGCCGGTTTCCGCCGCCTGGCCGGGGCCATGCTGGTCTGGAACGAGTCCGAGATCCAGGCCGCGCTGTCCTCCGGCGCTCTGACCGAGGTTTCCAATGACCAAGACCTACCGCTCCCCGATCCTGGCGACCGTGCATGAAACCGCCGAGGACCTCCACGCCGCCGGCCTGATCGGCCGTCACGACATGCGTGCGTTCGACGCCGCCTGCCTGACGCCTGTCGCCCCGCTGCCGGCCGCAGCGATCCGCGCGCTGCGTGAGCGGGAGGGTGCCAGCCAGGCCGTCTTCGCCCGCTACCTGAACGTCACCACCGGCCTGGTCAGCCAATGGGAGCGGGGGGAAAAGCAACCGCGCGGCCCGTCCCTGAAGCTGCTGGCGCTGATCGCGCGTGGCGGGCTGGAGGCGGTGGCGTGACGTGGAAAGGACATCGCCCATGACCGACCGTCCCACCCTCGCGACCGGCGGCTGCCAATGCGGCGCCGTCCGCTACGCCCTGCTTGCCGTCCCAGAGGGCAGCGTCTGCCATTGCCGCATGTGCCAGAAAGCCACCGGCGGGCCGTTCGCCGCCTTGGCCAAGATCGCCAAGACGGACCTGGTCTGGACCCGGGGCCGCCCGGCCTCGTTCCGCAGCTCTCCCGCCGCCTGGCGGGATTTCTGCGCCGCCTGCGGCACGCCGCTGGGGTTCCGCTATGACGACGCGCCGCATCTGGAAACCACCATCGGCAGCCTGGATCGCCCCGATCTGTGCCCGCCCGCGCGCAATTTCGGCGTGGAAAGCCGGCTGCCCTGGATTGCCACCCTCGCCCCCGGCACCCTGCCCGAGGAACCGACGGCACCCCCCAGCGCCGGCCGCGACCTGCGCAGCCGCCAGCACCCGGACCACGACACGTCACCCGGCTGGCCCCCCGCGCCGCTCTGACGCGGGTGCCCGCAAGGCGCCGGAAGCACCGAGGTTGGCACGATTCTTGTTACAAACTGTTCGCCGCGGTTGACCCGACGCGCCAAGGGGGTCGATACACAGTCTTCGCACCCCATATGCTGCATTGCACTATGCCCCGTCCGATCCCCACCCTTGTGCCGCTGCGCGCCGCCGCCCCCAAGCAGCCGGACGCGGCGCTGGACGTCGCCCGCGCGGTTCTCGCCACCGAGGCGGCCGGGCTGGCGGCTTTGGCGGACGCGCTGGATGATCGGTTTGCCGCCGCGGTGGACCGGCTCGCCGCCGCCACCGGGCGGGTGGTGGTCACCGGCATGGGGAAATCGGGGCATATCGCCCGCAAGATCGCGGCCACGCTCGCCTCCACCGGCACCCCGGCGCTGTTCGTGCACCCGGCCGAGGCGTCGCATGGCGATCTGGGCATGATCGTCGCCGGCGACGCGGTACTGGCCCTGTCCAATTCCGGGGAGACGCCGGAGCTGGCCGATCTGATTGCCCATACCCGCCGCTTCGGCATCGCCCTGATCGCGATCACCGCGGGCGCCGCGTCGGCACTGGCGGCGGCGGCGGATGTCCTGCTCGCGCTGCCGCCGGCGGCCGAGGCCTGCCCGCTGGGCCTGGCGCCCACCACTTCCACCGCCATGCAGATGGCACTGGGTGACGCGCTGGCGGTGGCGCTGCTGACCCGGCGCGGCTTCGACGCGGCCGATTTCCGCCGCTTCCATCCCGGCGGACGCCTGGGCGCGCAACTGAAGCGCGTGCGTGAACTGATGCATAGCGGCACCGCGGTCCCGCTCGCCGCGCCCGGGATGGTGATGGCGGACGCGCTACCGTTGATGACGGAACGCGGCTTCGGCTGCCTGGGCGTCACCGACGCCGCCGGCCGGCTGGCTGGCGTGGTGACGGACGGCGACCTGCGCCGCCATATGGGACCCGATCTGCTGACCCGCGCCGTGGCCCAGGTGATGACGCGCGCACCGCGCCATATCGGCCCCGATGCGTTGGCGGCCGAGGCGCTGGCGCTGATGAACGCCCCCACCCGCCCGATCACCGCGCTGTTCGTGGTGGAATCCGGCGGCCGGCCCATCGGCATCCTGCATATCCATGATCTGCTGCGCGCGGGCATCGCATGAGCGCGGCGCCGAACCCGTCCCCGCAGGCCAATGCCCCGGCCCGGCGCGCCGTGCTGACGACCACGATCACGCGTCGGCGCGACAAGCCTTCGGCCGGCTGGCTGGTGCGACGGCAGCGCAAGATCCGGCTGTTGAAACTGGTGCTGCCCGGTCTGGCGCTGGCGCTGCTGACCGCCCTGGCGGCCTGGCCGCAACTGGCAGGGCAGGACAGCGTGGCGCGCATCGCGTTCCGCGCCATCGCGCCGGGCGTGCATGGCGATACTGTCTATGGCGCCCGGTATCGCGGGCTGGATCAGCAGAACCAGCCGTACCGGCTGGCCGCCGCGGTGGCGCAGCGGGTCTCGGCGGGTCGGGTCAATCTGACCAACCCGCGTGGAGAATTGCAGCTGGCATCCGGGGCCACGCTGATGCTGCAATCGCAGCGCGGGGTCTATCGTGACGGGCTGCACGAGCTTGACCTGTCGCGGCACGTGATATTGTACCGCACCGACGGCACCACGCTCACGACCGCTTCGGCGGCGATCGACCTGCAGCGCGGCGCGGCGAGCGGAGCGGCGCCGGTCCATGCCACCGGGCCGTTCGGGACCCTTCGCGCCACGGGCGGATTCACGCTGCTGGATCACGGCGCGCAGATCGCCTTCGCCGGGCCGGCGCGGCTGGTGCTGCGCGGGGCGGGGCATTGACCGCGCGCGCTGTCCTGCTGACCCTCGCGCTGCTGCTGCCCGCGACGGCGGCGATGGCGCAGGGGATCGACCTCAGCCATGGCGGGCCGATCGCGATCACCGCGCGCGACGGCATCACCTGGCTGCGCGCGCAGAAGGAAGTGATCGCCCGCGGCCATGCCACCGCGGTCCGCCAGAACGTCACCGTCATCGGCCACCGGCTGACCGCTTGGTACCGACCGAAACCGGGCGGCGCAACACCGGCGCCGACGCCGCCGGCAGGCCCCGCCGGCGCGCAGGATGACGAAGGCGGCAACGAGATCTACAAGCTGGAAGCCACAGGAGCGGTGCATATCTTCACCCCGACCGACCGCGCGCGCTGCGACCGGGCGGTGTACGATCTGGATCAGGCGGTGCTGGTGATGACCGGGCACAATCTGCGTCTGATCACGCCGGATGACGTGCTGACCGCAAAACACGACATGGAATACTGGTCCGACAAGCATATGGCGGTGGCGCGCGGGGACGCGGTGGTCGTGACGAAGGACGCGCGGCGGATCTCGGCCGACGTGCTGGTAGCGTACACCACCCCGTCCGCAACGCCGGCCGCCGCCGCCACCACGACTGCCGGCGCCACGCCCGCCGGCGCGCCGGCGCCCGACCCGATCGCCGCCTCGGGGAAGCTGCGCAAGATCGAGGCGTTCGGCCATGTGGTGCTGCGCACCGCGACCGATATCGTCACCGGCGACCGCGGTGTCTATGACGCGCACACCGGCATGGCGCGGCTGGTGGGCGATGTGCATATCACGCGCGGCGGCAACGAATTGGCCGGTCAGGGCGCGGTGGTGAACATGAAGACCGGAGTCGCCACGCTGCTTGCGAGCCCGGGCGCGCGCGTAAAAGGGCTGATCGTGCAGAAGCCGCAGCCGGCGGCCGCGACGCCGGCCCCGGGACCCGCCAACGGGGGACACGCATGAACGCCCCCCGCCCGGCCGCCGTCGCGATGCCGCGCCGCGGCGCGCCCGATCTGCGCATGTTGCCCGGCGCCGGCGGGCTGGCCGCGATCGGCGTCGGCAAGACCTTCAACAAACGCCCGGTAGTGCGCAACGTCACTATCACGTTGCGGCGCGGTGAGGCGGTCGGATTGCTGGGTCCCAACGGCGCCGGCAAGACCACCACGTTCTACATGATCGTGGGCCTGGTGCGTCCCGACACCGGGGCGATCACCTTGGACGGCACTGACATCACCGCACTGCCCATGTATCGGCGCGCCCGCATGGGGATCGGGTATCTGCCGCAGGAGGCCTCGGTGTTCCGCGGCCTGAACGTCGAGCAGAACATCATGGCCGCGCTGGAGGTCGCCGAACCCGACGCGGACCGGCGCGAGGCGATGCTGGACGGGCTGCTGGCCGAGTTCGGCATCGGTCATTTGCGGCGCACCCCGGCGCTGGCGCTGTCGGGCGGGGAGCGGCGAAGGGTGGAGATCGCGCGCGCGTTGGCTTCCGCGCCGTCCTATATCCTGCTCGATGAGCCGCTGGCCGGGATCGACCCGATCGCGGTCAGCGAGATCCGCGATCTGGTGTCGCATCTGAAACATCGCAATATCGGCGTGCTGATCACCGATCACAACGTGCGCGAGACGCTGGAGATCATCGACCGCGCCTATATCCTGCACGACGGACAGGTGCTGATGGAAGGCCCGCCGGATGCGGTTGTCGCGCATGCCGATGTGCGCCGGGTCTATCTCGGCGAGCGCTTCAGCCTGTAGTGCCCGCCATGGCGATCGGACCTCGGCTGGAGCTTCGCCAGGGCCAGTCCCTGGTGATGACACCGCAGCTGCGCCAGGCGATCAAGCTGTTGCAGTTCTCGAACCAGGAAGTCGCCGCCTTCGTCGATGAGCAGCTTGAATCGAACCCGCTGCTGGAGCGTGCCGCGCCGGAGGACGGGCCGGACCCCGAGCGCCCGGCGCCGGACCAGATGCCGGTGGCAGTGAGCGGCGCCGACACTGCCACCCTCGCCGCTTCCGGCACATTGCCGGACAGCGACCCGCTGGATGCCGATTATTCCAACAGCTACGACCCCGGCGGGTCCGCCGATGGCGGCCCGGGCCGCGGCGGAGCCAGCGATTTCTCGGAAGATGAGCGCGGCATCGAAGGCCGCACCGAGGCGCGGGCGTCCTTGCGTGACCATCTGGGGGAACAACTGCGGCTGGGATTCGCCGATCCCGCCGACCGGCTGATCGGCGCGCATCTGATCGCGCTGCTATGCCCCGCCGGTCGGCTGACCGCGGAGCCGGCCGCGATCGCGCGGGCGATGGGCGTGGCGTTGGAGCGGGTGGAGGCGGTCCGCGCGCGGATGCTGCGCTTCGATCCCCCGGGCCTGTTCGCGCGCGACCTGCGCGAATGCCTGGCCGCACAGTTGGCCGAGAAGAACCGCCTGGACCCGGCGATGGCGACGCTGCTGGACCATCTGGACCTGCTGGCGAAGCGCGAAACACGCCGTCTGATGAGCCTCTGCGGTGTCGATGCCGAGGACCTGACCGACATGATCGCCGAGATCCGCGCGCTGGACCCGAAGCCCGGCTGGGGGTGGGATGCCGCCGACGTGCCGGCGGTGATCCCGGACGTGCTGGTCCGCCGCGCCCCCGATGGCGGTTGGCAGATCGAGCTGAACCCCGAGACCCTGCCGCGGGTACTGGTCAACCAGCGCTTCTACGCCCGGATCGCCCCGCGCGCGGCCAAGGCCGATCGCGCGTTCCTGTCCGAGCAGTTTGCCGCCGCGTCCTGGCTGGTGAAATCCCTGGCGCAGCGCAGCACCACCATCCTGAAAGTGGCGGCCGAGATCATGCGCCAGCAGGACGGGTTCCTGCGCCACGGCATTTCCCATCTGCGCCCGTTGATCCTGCGCGAGATCGCCGCCGCGACCGAGCTGCACGAGAGCACCATCAGCCGCGTCAGCGCCAACAAATACGTGGCGACGCCGCGCGGGATTTTCGAGCTCAAGTATTTCTTTACCACTGCCATTGCAGGGATGGACGGCGTGACGCACAGCGCCGAGCGGGTCCGCCACCGGCTCCGCACGCTGATCGACGCCGAGCCGCCGGAGGCAATCCTGTCCGACGACGCGCTGGTTGCCGCATTGCGGGATGAGGGCGTGGACATTGCCCGTCGGACCGTGGCCAAATACCGGGAAGCGCTGCGCATCCCGAGCTCGGTGCAGCGCAAGCGGGACAAGGCGCTACCGGCCTGAGGCACCGGTCGCCGCCCGAGCAGGCACAGGATGGCTCGGCGCACGCTGGCCGTGCACGCGCGGCCGAAGGAGAAGGCAGGATGGACATCACGGTTTCCGGCAAGCAGGTCGAATTATCCGACGCGCTGCGCACCCGGGTCGCCCTCCATCTGGACGCGATCGCGGCGAAGTATTTCGATCACGCGCGCGACGCGCAGGTGACGTTCAGCCGCGCGCGCAGTTTCTTCACCTGCGACATCATGCTTCATGCCGGCCGTGGCCTGAGCCTGCGCGGCGAAGGGGAGGCGGCCGACGCGCACGCCGCCTTCGACGACGCCGCCGAACATATCGCCAAGCGATTGCGCCGCTACCGCCGCCGCGTGAGCGATCACGCCCGCGCGCTGGCGAACCGGGAACGGCCGGAAGCAGCGCGGCAATACGTGCTGGCCGAGGCCGATGGGGACACCCCGCCCGACGCCGCCGGGTCCGACGAGATCGGCGTTTTCGCCACCATCGTCGCCGAGCAGGCAGCCGAGATCGGGCTGCTGTCGGTAGGTGAGGCGGTGATGCAGATGGATCTCGCGGATCAGCCGGTGCTGATGTTCCGCAACCGGGCGTCCGGCGCGCTGAACGTGGTGTACCGGCGCCGTGATGGGAATGTCGGCTGGATCGATCCGACCCCATGAGCCTGCGCACCGAGAAGGTGGCGATGCGCGACGGCGTGCGGCTCGCCACCGATCTGCATCTGCCCGATGCCACGGCGCCGGTCCCGGTGATCCTGGAACGTACCCCGTATGGGCGCGATATTGCCAGCCGCAGTGAGATCACCGCGGCCGACCGGGCCCCGGCCGCGCGCGCGGCGCTGGCGGCGCCGTTCCTCGCCCAGGGCTACGCGGTGGCGTATCAGGACACGCGCGGACGCTATGGATCGGAAGGGCGGTTCGAGAAATACCTGGCCGATGGCGCCGATGGGTTCGACACGGTCGCCTGGTTGCGCGCGCAACCCTGGTGCGACGGGCGGGTGGCAACCATGGGGCTATCCTATGCCGCGCATACGCAGGCGGCTCTGGGCTGCCTCGACCCGCCGGGATTGGCTGGGCAGGTTCTGGATTGCGGCGGATTCGCCGATCCGTGGGAATCGGGCATCCGCCAGTCCGGGGCGTTCGAGCTGAAGCAAGCCAGCTGGGCGTTCCGCAACGCGCTTGCCTCGCCCGAGGCGGCGGCTGACCCGGTGCTGCGCGCGGCGCTGGCGGCCGAGGACCTGCATGGCTGGTTCGCGCGTCTGCCGTGGCGGGCCGGGCACTCGCCGTTGCGTCATCACCCCGATTACGAGGCCTATCTGTTCGCGCAATGGACCCATGGCGCGGATGGACCGTTCTGGCACCAGCTGGGGATCAACACCGCCGCCTGGTACGACCGCTACGCGCGCTGCCCGATGGTGCATTTGTCGTCGTGGTACGATCCGTACGCGCTGACCGCGACGCGCAACTTCGTGGGCCTGTCGCGCGCCGGGCGCGGGCCGCAATACCTGATCCTGGGACCGTGGACGCATGGCGACCGGTCGGACCGGGTGATCGGCGATGTGGATTTCGGGCCGGACGCTCCGCTGGACAGCTGGGCCGGGGACTGGCGGCAATACCGGCTGCGGTTCTTCGATCACGTGCTGCGCGGCGCGCCGTTCGACGAACCCCGGGTGCGGGTCTTCGTGATGGGCGGCGGTTCCGGGCGGCGCACGCCGGACGGGCGGCTGGATCACGGCGGCAGCTGGATCGCGGCCGAGGATTGGCCGCTGCCGGGCACGCGCTTCACCAGGTTTCATCTGCACGGCAACGGCGGCCTGGACCCTGCACCACCGGCCGCCGGCGCGGCGCCGGTCGCGTTCGATTTCGACCCCGCGCATCCGGTGCCGACGATCGGCGGCGCGTTCTCCAGCCTGGAGCCGCTGGCCACCGCCGGCCCGTTCGACCAGGTGGAAGGCCCGGGATACTTCGGCTGTGCGCCGCCGTTCCTGCCGCTGGCGGCGCGTCCGGACGTGGCGGTGTTCCAGACCGCGCCGCTGGCGCAGGCGCTGCGCATCGCGGGGCCGGTGGAGGCGGAGATTTTCGTCGCCTCCGACGCGCTGGATACCGATTTCACCGTGAAGCTGATCGATGTGCATCCGCCGAGCGCGGACGATCCGCGCGGCTTTGCGCTGAACCTGACGGACGGCGTGATGCGATTGCGCTATGCCGACGACCGGGCGCGACCGCGGCTGAATGTGCCGGGGGAGCTGCGACGTGTGCGCGTGACCTTGTTCCCGACCGCGAATTTGTTCCTGCCCGGGCACCGCATCCGGGTGGACGTCTCCTCCAGCAACTTTCCCAAATTCGACGTCAATCCGAATACCGGGGAACCCGAAGGCCAGGCGCGGCGGCGGCGGATCGCAACCAACACGGTGTTCGCCGACGCGGCGCGGGCCAGTGCGGTGATCCTGCCGGTGCTGACGGGGTAGTC
>DAHWDR010000342.1:0-15296 GCA_027330745.1 Acetobacteraceae bacterium
GGATCCCCGGCGCGTCCATGTAGAAGATGATACCCGGATGGCGCGCCGGGCCGTCCGGATGGACAAAGAAGCTCGGCATCTCGCCGTGCTTGGTGGTGACGATCACGTCGCGTTCGATCATGGCGTGTTTCCTCGTGGCCGTGTCTGCGTGGATGTTGGCACATCGGCGTCAGGCATGGAAACTGCGCACCAGGCTGCCCGCGATCAGCGCCCAGCCGTTCACCAGGACGAAGAAGATCAGTTTGAACGGCAGCGAGACAACGCTCGGCGGCAGCATCATCATGCCCAGGCTCATCAGCACGCTGGCCACCACCATGTCGATCACCAGGAACGGCAGAAACAGCAGGAAGCCGATCTCGAAGCCGCGGCGCAGCTCGCCCACCATGAAAGCGGGGATGACGGCGCGCCAGGGCGCGTGTTCCGGATCGGCCGACGGATGCAGATGGGCAATGTCCATGAACATCCGCAGATCGGCGGGGCGTAGATTCGCCAGCATGAAATGGCGAAACGGCTCGGCGGCCAGGCGCAGGCCGTCCATGCTGCCGATGCGCCCCTGGCTCATCGGCAGCAGCCCCGCGGTCCAGGCCTGATCCAGCACCGGCTGCATGACGAAGAACGTCAGGAACAGCGCCAACCCGATCAACACCGTGTTCGGCGGGGTGGCCTGGGTGGCCAGGGCGGAGCGCAGCAGCGACAGCACGATGACGATGCGGGTGAACGCCGTGACCATCACCAGCAGGCTGGGAGCGAGCGAGAGGATGGTGATCAGCGCGGTGATCTGCACCAGCCGCGCGGTGGCGCCAGGCCCGCTGCCAGGCAGCGGGAGGTTCAGGCTTTGCGCATGCGCAGCCAACGGGAACAGCAGCAGCGCCATGACGGCCACCGCGGCCCGCGCCATGGCCGCGCCGCCACGGCCTGTCTTGCTGCCGGCCATGACGGGCGAGGCGGCCGCGACGGGCGAGCCGGCCCTCACGGTCCGGGCTCCGCCGGTTCCGCCGGCGCCGCCGGCACCCAGCCCAGCACCAGATCCTGCGGCCCGCCGGTCAGCACCAGCACGTGCCGATCGCCACACCGCAGCAGATGCACCCGCCGGCGTGGGTCCAGCGCCAGGCTCCCGGCCAGCGCCAATCCCGGTCCGGTGTCCCCCGGCGGTCCGGGCCCGCCCGGAACCCATCCGGCGCCGCGTACGGCACGCGCCAGCAGCCAGATCAGGCCCAGGACCGCGACCAGCGCCGCCACCGCAAGCAACGGGGTGGGGAGGGGCATTTTCGCCGTCCCGTCTCAGCTCGCCGGCGGCGGGCGGGACAGCGCAGCGGCCAGGGCGTCCAGCTCCGCGCGCAGTCCCATCAGCGCCAGCCGCGCCCGATGCCCCTCCGGCGGGTCCAGATCCAGCGCGCGCGCACAGAGCAGCCCCACCTGCCCGTCCAGCCCGGCCAGATCGATCCTCCGTCCGGCATCCGTCAGCGCCCGCGCCAGCGCCAGGGTCTGCGTGAGGCCGGTGGCAAGGCCGGAAACCTGTTCAAGCGGCGTTTCCGGCGCCGGAAACGCGGCCGTGACGGGCTCGGCCAACCCGCCGCGGCGGGGACGGAACGGCGCAAAGACAGGGACCTGCATGGCGGAATAAGAGCCGAGGAAGGTTGACTATTCGTTTCCGACGCCGGCCCGATTTACCGATTGACCGCGGCCGCCGGCTGGCGGAGGAAGCGGGCATGACACATGACCCTTCCCTTCAGCAGGCCGCGCTCTGGGCCGATCCGGCCGGCTACGACGCGCTGGTCCCGGCGCTGGCCGCGCTGCTGGCGGCCGAGCGCGATCCGGTGGCGAACCTGGCCAACGCCGCCGCCGCCATCTTCCATGGTCTGCCCGCGCTGAACTGGGCGGGATTTTACCTGCGCCGGGGCGAGACCTTGGTCCTGGGCCCGTTCCAGGGCTGGCCGGCCTGCGTGCGCATCCCGCTCGGCCGCGGCGTCTGCGGTACGGCGGCGGCCGAGGCGCGCAGCATCCTGGTTCCGGACGTGCATGATTTTCCGGGCCATATCGCCTGCGACGCACGCTCGCGGTCCGAGCTGGTGGTACCGCTGCTGGCAGCCGGGCTTGTGGTCGGTGTCCTGGACCTGGACAGCCCGCTTCCAAACCGGTTCGACGCGGCGGATCTTGCGGGGTGCGCGCGCCTGGCGGCGCTGATCGCACCGGCCGCCGCTTCCCTGGCTGGGGGGTAGCGATGCCACGCGAGCGGCCGACCGCGGCGGATCGCGCCGACTGGGCGCGCTTCGCCGAGGATATTCGCCCGCTGCCCGGCCGGCCCCGTCCCGCCCCGCCGCCGGCCTCCATGACCGCCGCGCCCGTGACCGCCGCCCCCGTCACCGCCGCGCCCGTGGCAGCCGCGCCCGGCGCCGACAAGATACCAGCGCCGCGCCCCGCGCCACGACGGACGGAGGCGCCGGTGGCGGTCGGCACCGCGCCGCCCGGGCTGGACAAGGCCAGTTGGCGTCGCTTCCGCTCCGGCGCGTTGGCCCCGACACGCGTGCTGGACCTGCACGCGCACACCGCGCAGCGCGCCTGGCAGGCGCTGCGCGCGTTCCTGACCGCCGCCGTCGCCGACGGGCTGCGATGCGTGGAGGTGGTCACCGGACGCGGCAGCGGTGAGACCGGGGGCGTGTTGAAGCGCGAAGTGCCGCACTGGCTCAACGGGCCGGAGCTGCGTCCGCTGGTGCTGGCGGTGGCGCACCCGCATCCGGCCAATCCGGGGTCGCTGCGGGTGCTGCTGCGGCGCACGCGGGCGGATCAGGCCGGCAGCACCTCGGTGGCGCGCCACAGATACCAGGCGGCGAAGGACCGATAAGGCGCCCAGGCGGCGCCGAGCGCGGCCAGGGCGCGCGGCTTGAGGTGTTCGTCATGGCCGTGCAGGCGGCGATACCCCTCGCGCACGCCGAAATCGTCCACCGGCAGGATGTCGGGGCGACCGAGAGCGGAGATCAGCAGCATCTCGACGGTCCACCGGCCGATGCCGCGGATCTGCGTCAGGCGTTCGATCAGGGCGTCATCGGACAAGCGCGCGCAGGCGCGACGGGTGGGGACGGTGCCGGCGCGGGTGTGGGCCGCCAGATCGCGCAGCGCCGCGATCTTGGACCCGGAGAAGCCGCAGCCGCGCAGATGCGGTTCGGGCAAGGACAGCAGATGCGGGGCTTCGGGCAGGCTGCCGCCGGCGAGGGTTTCGAGCCGCCCCAAAATCGCCTCGGCGGCGCGGCCGTGAAGCTGCTGATGCGCGATCGCGCGGAGCAGGGCGTGGTACGGGCTGCGGGTGCGGTCGATGCCCAGCCGCGGCGGGCCGACGCGGGCAATCAGCTCGGCCCAACGCGGGTCGGCCGACAGATGCGCCATCGCGGCGCGGGCGGTGGCGGAGGCTGGCATGGCGACAGAGTGCCGCGGTGGGGCCGGATGGGCAAGGCAGGTATCAGTGGCGGAAATGCCGCATCCCGGTCAGTACCATCGCAATCCCCGCCGCGTCCGCCGCGGCGATCACCTCGGCATCGCGGATCGACCCACCCGGCTGGATCACCGCCGTGGCCCCGGCCGCGACCGCGGCCTCCAGCCCGTCCGCGAACGGGAAGAACGCGTCCGAGGCGACCACGCTGCCCGCCGCCAGGGGCGTGTCCAGCCCGGCCGCCTTCGCCGCCTCGGCGCTTTTCCAGGCGGCGATGCGCGCGGAATCCACCCGGCTCATCTGCCCCGCGCCGATCCCCACGGTGGCGCCCGCCTTCGCATAGACGATCGCGTTGGATTTCACGTGCTTGCAGACCCGGAATGCGAACAGCAGGTCGGTCCATTCGGCCTCGGTCGGCGCCCGCTGCGTCACCACCCGCAACGCCGCGCGCGCAACCCGCCCCGCATCCCGCGTCTGCGCCAGAAACCCGCCCGAAACCGAACGATATGTCAGCCCCGGCGCCGCCGGATCCGGCAATCCGCCAGCCAGCAACAGCCGCAGATTCTTCTTCTTCGCCAGCACCGCGCGCGCGGCGTCATCGGCATCCGGGGCGATGATCACTTCGGTGAAGATCGCCGCAATCTTCTCCGCCGCCGCCCGGTCCAAGGTCCGGTTCACCGCGACGATGCCGCCGAACGCCGAGACCGGATCGCAGCGCAACGCCGCATCCCAGGCCGCGGCCAGATCCGCGCCGGAGGCCACGCCGCACGGATTGGCGTGCTTGACGATCACCACGGTGGGCGCGTCGAACTCCGCCACACATTCATACGCGGCGTCGGTGTCATTGAGGTTGTTGTACGATACTTCCTTGCCCTGCGCCTGGGTCGCGGTCGCCACGCCGGGGCGCGCCGTGGTGGCGTAGAACGCGGCTTGCTGATGCGGGTTCTCGCCGTAGCGCAGCGTCTGGCGCAAGCTGCCGGACAGGCTGAGGCGGGACGGGAAAATCTCCTGGCCCTCGGCGGCGAACCAGGCGGCGATCGCGCTGTCATAGGCGGCGGTGCGGGCATAGGCCGCGCCGGCGAAGCGGCGGCGCAGGCCCAGGCTGGTGCCGCCCGCCGCTGCCAGTTCCGCCAGCACCTCCTGATACTGCGCCGGCTCGATCACCACGGTCACGAAATCGTGGTTCTTCGCCGCGGCGCGGATCAGCGCAGGGCCGCCGATATCAATGTTCTCCACACAATCCTCGGCCGCCGCGCCACGCGCCACGGTGGCCTCGAACGGATAGAGATTGACCACCAGCAGGTCGATCGGCGCGATCCCGTGTTCGGCCATCTGCGCCAGATGCGCCGCCGAATCGCGCCGGCCCAGCAGCCCGCCATGGATCTGCGGCACCAGGGTCTTGACCCGCCCATCCAGGATCTCGGGAAATCCGGTGTGTTCCGAAACCTCGGTCACCGCGACCCCGCCCGCGCGCAGCGCGCCGGCGGAGCCGCCGGTGGACAGGATCTCAACCCCCGCTGCGGCCAGCGCGGTGGCGAAGGGCAGCAGGCCGGTCTTGTCGGAGACCGAGATCAGGGCGCGTCGGATCGGGGCGATATCGTTCATGCGCCGCGCATTAGCCCCGCAGCCCCAGCAGGTCCAGGGTCCGGGCGATGATCTTGCGCTCGTCGAACAGCACTTCGGCGCGCACCCGGCCGGCGGCCCCCATGCGCGCGCGCGTGTCCGGCTCGGCGATCAGGCGCGTGAGGGCGGCGGCCAGCGCGCGCGCATCATGCGCCGGGACCAGCAGCCCGGTCTCCTCCGGCACCACCTGCTCGCGCGGGCCTGGGATGTCGGAGGCCACGACCGGCAGACCGCATAGCATCGCCTCGATGATCGAGACCGGCAGACCCTCGAAATAGCTCGGCAGGGTGAAGATATCGGCCGCGGCCATCACCGCGGGCATATCGGCGCGGTAGCCCAGCCGCCGCAGTCGCGGACCGAGCCCGGCTGCGTCCAGCAGTGCATTCATGTCGGGGCCGGGATCGGACGCCAGGCGTTCGCCCACCACCCAAAGCTCCGCCGCCGGCACCATGCGCATCGCCGCGGCGAGTTCGGGATAACCCTTGGTGCGCACCAGGCGCGAGACCGCGAGGATCACCGGCCGATCCTCCGGCGTGCCCAACGCGGCGCGCAGCCGGGCGCGTGCGTCCGGGTCCGGGCGGAACCGCGCCGGGTCGCGCCCGTTGCCCACCGCCACCGCGCCGCGGGCAATACCGCGACGGCGCGCCTCCGCAGCCTCCGCCACCGAGACGGTCAGGAAAATATCGGTCAGCCGGCCGCCAAGCCATTCCATGACGAAGGCGGTGACGCGGCGCTTGCGGCTGCCTTCCTGTTTGAACAGAAAACCGTGACAGGTATAGGCGACGCGCGGCACACCGGTCGCCCGGGCGGCCGCGCGCGCCAGGAATCCGCTGATCGGCATATGCGCATGCACCAGATCGGGGCGTTCGGCACGCATCAGCCGGACCAGGGCGCGAAAGGCCGCCAGATGCGCGCGCGGGGACGTGCTGCGCGCGAACGGGACCGGGATCACGCGGAACCCCTCGGCGCGAATATCCGCGAGCAGCGGTCCGTCGGCGGAGACGCCGATCACCTCGTGCCCGGCCGCGCGCATCGCGCGCATCAGCGGCAGCACGAACTGGCGCAGCGAGAAATCGACGTTGGCGATTTCCAGGATCTTCACGCCGCGCCCGCCATCCGGGCCAGCGCCACGCATTTGCGCATCACGGAAGCGAGCGCCGCGTCCTGCAATGCGGTTTGCGGGCGCAGTGTGCCGGCGGCATGGATCGCCGGAACGGTCGCGGCGTACACGTCCAGGGTCAGGGTGAAATGGGTGAAGCCGTGGCGCACCTGGCCGAGTGCCGCCCAGTCCGCCGCCATCGGCGCCGCCTCCAGCGCCTCGGGCGCACTCCACGGCGCGGCGCGCCAGTCGGTGCCGGGCAGTTCCATCATCCCGCCCAGCAATCCCGTCTCCGGCCGACGCCGCAGCAGCACCTGGCCGGCTGCGTCGGTCAGCCAGAAATGCGCGCCGAACCGGGCCGGGCGCGCTGGTTTGGTGGCCTTGCGCGGCAATTCGCCAGCCACGCCCAGGCGGTGACCGGCGCAGTCCGCGCGCCACGGGCACAGCGCGCAGGCGGGCGCGGCCGAGGTGCAGATCGTGGCGCCGAGATCGAACAGCGCCTGGGCGAAATCCCCGGGCCGGGCCTGCGCCGCCGGATCCGTGCCCAGCGCGTCGGCAACCGCGGCGATGGCGGCGCGCGCGGCGGGCAGCGGCGCCGTCACGGCACCCATCCGCGCCGCGATCCGCGTCACGTTCCCATCCACCGGGACGCCCGGAACCGCGAACGCGATCGCCGCGATCGCGGTCGCGGTATACGGCCCCACTCCGGGCAGCGCGCGCAGCCCGGCGACGTCGCGCGGGAACCCGCCTTGCGCCGCCACGGCCCGCGCGCCAGCGTGCAAATTGCGGGCGCGAGCGTAGTAACCCAGCCCGGCCCAGGCGACGAGCACCGCGTCCAGCGGCGCCGCGGCCAGGGCGAACACATCCGGGAAGCGGCTGACGAAGCGCTGATAGTAAGGTATCACCGCGGTGACCGTGGTCTGCTGCAACATCGCCTCGGACAGCCACACCAGATAGGGGTCCGGCGTCGTCCCTGGGGCGGCGCGCCAGGGCAGGCGGCGGCGGTGGCGGTCGTACCACCCCAGCAGCGCGGCGGCGGATGGAGCACGGAAGATGGCGGGGTCTGACACGCGCGCTGGTATGGCAACGCCGCCGCGACACGTCTATGGGCCGCGGCCGGTGGCCGCGCTGGTCCCCGGCGTGACGCGGGCGGCATTCCGGCGCCGGGCGCCGGCGGCGGCGCAGTTGCTGGCCGACTGGGGCATGATCGTCGGCCCGGTGCTGGCGCAGGCCACCACGCCGCGCCGCCTGACCGCCGGCACGCTGACGATCGCCTGCGCCGGGCCGGTGGCGCTGGAGCTGCAACATCTGGCCGGCGCGCTGACGGAACGGATCAACACCCATCTGGGCGGAACCGTGGTGCAGCGGCTGCGCTTCACCCAGGCAACCGAGACTGCCGCCCCGCTTCCCCCCGCGCCGCCGCCGCCCGACCCGGCCGCCCTGGCCGCGATCGAGGCCCGGCTGGCCAGTCTGTCCCCGGGCGGGTTGCGAGAGGCGCTGGCGGCGCTCGGCCGACGCCTAGCGGCGGCTGAACGCCGCTGACCGTGGCTTTCCGCGGCACGCCAAATCCGCCATCCTCTGCCCCTGATGGCCTGAACGGACCGCGCCGATGCCCCCGCTTTCCAACCGCCTGGCCGGCCTCGATTTCGGCCTTGGCGAGACCGCCGACATGCTGCGCGAAACGGTCGCTGCCTTCGCGGCGGCCGAGCTTGCCCCGCGCGCCGCCGCGATCGACCGCGACAACGCGTTCCCACCCGAGTTATGGCCGCGGCTCGGCGCGCTGGGGCTGCTCGGCGTGACGGTGGAGGAGGAATATGGCGGCGCCGGCATGGGCTATCTGGAACATGTGGTGGCGATGGAGGAGATCTCCCGCGCCTCCGCCTCGGTGGGTCTGTCCTACGGCGCGCATTCCAATCTTTGCGTGAACCAGCTGCGCCGCAACGGCACCGAGGCGCAGAAGCGCCGCTACCTGCCCGGGCTGATCGCGGGGACCGCGGTCGGCGCGCTGGCGATGTCGGAGCCAAGCGCCGGGTCCGACGTGGTCGCGATGCGGCTGCGGGCGGAGCGGCGCGGCGATCGCTACGTGCTGAACGGGACCAAGATGTGGATCACCAACGGCCCGGACGCCGATGTGCTGGTGGTGTATGCGAAAACCGATCCGGCCGCCGGCCCGCGCGGCATCTCCGCGTTCGTGATCGAGAAAGGGTTCAAGGGGTTCGCGCCGGGGCCGAAACTCGACAAGCTCGGGATGCGCGGATCGAACACGGCCGAGCTGGTGTTCACCGAATGCGAGGTGCCGGCGGAAAATCTCCTGGGCCGTGAAGGTGAGGGCGTGCGCATCCTGATGAGCGGCCTCGATTACGAACGCGCCGTGCTGGCCGGCGGACCGCTGGGCATCATGCAGGCCTGTCTGGACGCGGTGGTCCCCTATGTTCACGAACGCGAACAATTCGGCCGGAAGATCGGCGAGTTTCAGCTGATGCAAGGCAAGCTTGCGGACATGTACACCACCATGAACGCGGCGCGCGCCTACGTGTACGCCGTCGCCAAGGCCTGCGACCGCGGCCTGACCACGCGCAAGGATGCCGCCGGAGCGATCCTGTATGCCGCCGAGCGCGCCACCGCGATGGCGCTGGACGCGATCCAGTGTCTCGGCGGCAACGGCTATATCAATGATTACCCGACCGGGCGGCTGCTGCGCGACGCCAAACTGTACGAGATCGGCGCCGGAACCTCGGAAATCCGCCGGATGCTGATCGGGCGCGAGCTGTTCGCGGCAACGGCATGACCGCGATCCGTTCCGCGCTCGACCCGCGCGGCGCCGAATTCGCCGCCAACGCCGCTGCCATGGGCGCGCTGGTGGCCGAGCTGCGCGCCATGGCCGCGCGCGTCGCCGAGGGCGGGGGCGCATCGGCGCGCGCGCGCCACCAGGCACGCGGCAAGCTGCTGGCGCGCGACCGCGTGGCCGCCCTGCTGGACCCGGGCACGCCGTTCCTGGAACTGTCGCAGCTGGCGGCCTACGGGATGTACGACAACGAGGCCCCGGCCGCCGGCATCGTCACCGGCATCGGTCGTGTCGCCGGCCGGGAATGCGTCATCGTCGCCAACGACGCAACCGTGAAAGGCGGCAGCTATCTGCCGATGACGGTGAAGAAGCACCTGCGCGCGCAGGAGATCGCGCGCGCCAACCATCTGCCATGCCTGTACCTGGTGGATTCCGGCGGCGCGTTCCTGCCGTTGCAGGAGGATATCTTCCCCGATCGCGAGCATTTCGGCCGCATCTTCTTCAACCAGGCGAATCTGTCCGCTGCCGGCATCCCGCAGATCGCCGCGGTGATGGGATCGTGCACCGCGGGCGGCGCCTACGTTCCGGCGATGGCCGATGAAAGCATCATCGTGCGCGGCCAGGGCACGATCTTCCTTGCCGGCCCGCCGCTGGTCAAAGCCGCGACCGGCGAGGACGTCACGGCCGAGGAACTCGGCGGGGCCGAGGTCCATGCCCGCGTCTCGGGCGTGGTCGATCATTACGCGCATGACGACCGCCACGCGCTGGCGATCTGCCGGCGGATCGTGGCCGGGCTGGGCGCCGCGCCGGCCCCGGCCGTGGCGGTCCGCGCGCCGATCCCGCCCGCCTACGATCCGGCCGAGCTGCACGGCGTGGTGCCGAGCGATCTGCGCAGCCCCTATGACGCGCGTGAGGTGATCGCGCGCCTGGTGGATGGGTCCGAATTCGACGAGTTCAAGCGCCTGTATGGCACCACCCTGGTTTGCGGCTTCGCCCATCTGCACGGATTCCCGGTCGGCATCCTGGCCAATAACGGCATCCTGTTCTCGGAATCGGCGCTGAAGGGCGCGCATTTCATCGAACTGTGCTGCCAGCGCCGCATCCCGCTGCTGTTCCTGCAGAACATCACCGGATTCATGGTGGGCAAGAAATACGAGGCGGGCGGGATCGCGCGCGACGGCGCCAAGCTGGTGACCGCCGTCGCCACCGCGGCGGTGCCGAAGATCACCGTGATCGTCGGCGGCTCGTTCGGGGCCGGGAATTATGGCATGTGCGGACGGGCGTACGATCCGCGGTTCCTGTGGATCTGGCCCAACGCGCGCATCTCGGTGATGGGCGGCGAGCAAGCGGCGAGCGTGCTGGCCACCGTCCGCGGCGGCTTCGCCGATGCCGCCGCCGAGGACGCGTTCAAGGCGCCCATCCGTGCCGAATACGACACCAAGGGCCGGCCCGTGTTCGCCTCCGCCCGGCTGTGGGACGACGGGATCATCGATCCGGCGGATACGCGCCGGGTTCTGGCGCTGTCGCTGGCCGCGGCACTGAACGCGCCGATCCCGCCGACCCGGTTCGGGCTGTTCCGCATGTAGCGCCTGCGCTGGCGCGGCGCTTTCACCCGGCGCCGCCTTTGGGTACGCTCACACCAACCCGGCACGCCCACCTGGGACGACGGCAAGGAAACGCGCGCATGTCCATCTTCGATCGCGATCTCGACCGTACGCGCGCCAATCACGTGGCGATGTCCCCGGTTTCGTTCCTGCATCGCGCCGCGCTGGTGTTCGGCGACCGCACCGCCATCATCCACGGCGCCCGCCGCGTCAGCTACGCCGCGTTCCTGGACCGCAGCCGCCGCCTGGCCTCCGCGCTGGCCCGCGCCGGGGTCGGCAAGGGCGACACGGTGGCGATTCTTGCCCCCAACATCCCCGAGATGCTGGAAGCGCATTACGCGGTTCCGGGCCTCGGCGCGGTCTTGTGCCCGATCAACACCCGGCTGGACCCCGCCGCCATCGGCTTCATCCTGCGCCATGCCGAGGCGCGCGTGTTCCTGCTGGACCGCGAATACGCCGCCGTCGGCGCCGCCGCCCTGGCCGGGCTGGAAGCGCCGCCGCTGGTTGTGGATATCGACGACCCCGAAGGCCCCGGCAGCCCGCTCGACGGCCCCCCTGGCGCTCTCCCGGGCGGCGCGATCGCCTACGAAGCCTTCCTCGCCGCCGCCGACCCCGCCCATGCGCTGACGCTGCCGGATGACGAGTGGCAGGCGATCACGCTGAACTACACGTCAGGCACCACCGGCAATCCGAAAGGCGTGGTACTGCACCATCGCGGCGCCTATCTGAACGCGTGCGCCAACGCGCTGGCCTTCGAACTGACCCCGCGCAGCGTCTATCTATGGACCCTGCCGATGTTTCATTGCGACGGCTGGACCTATACCTGGGCCGTCACCCTCGCCGGCGGCACCCATGTGTGCCTGCGCCGGGTGGAGCCGGCACCGATTTTCGCCGCGATCGCCGATCACGGCGTCACCCATATGTGCGGCGCACCGGTGGTGCTGACCCTGCTGATCCACGCCCCGGACGCCACCCGCCGCCCGTTCCCGCAGACCGTCCGTATCGCCACCGGCGGCGCCGCCCCGCCGTCCCCCGTGATCGCCGGCATGGCGGCGCTGGGCTTCGCGGTGACGCATCTGTACGGCCTGACCGAATGTTACGGCCCCGCCACCATCTGCGAGTGGCAGCCGGCCCTGGACAGCATGGACCCGGACCGCAAGGCCGCGTTCATGGCGCGCCAGGGCGTCGGCCACCCGCTGCTGGAAGAAGCCTCCGTGCGCGATCCCGATACGCTCGCCCCGGTACCCGCCGACGGGATAACGATGGGGGAGCTGATGCTGCGTTCCAACACCGTGATGATGGGCTATCTCAAGAATCCCGAGGCCACCGCGGCGGCGTTCGCCGGCGGGATGTTCCACACCGGGGATCTCGCCGTGCTGCACCCGGATCATTACATCGAGATCAAGGACCGCGCGAAGGACATCATCATCTCGGGCGGCGAGAATGTCAGCTCGCTGGAAGTCGAGGAAGCACTGTATCGTCATCCGGCGGTGATGGAAGCCGCCGTGGTCGCCCGCCCGGACGCGCATTGGGGGGAGACGCCGCAGGCCTTCGTAACCTTGCGCCCCGGCGCGGCGGCGGCCGAGGCCGACATCATCGCCTGGTGCCGCGCGCATCTGGCGCATTACAAATGCCCGCGCTTCGTCAGCTTTGGCCCGCTGCCCAAGACCTCCACCGGGAAAATCCAGAAATTCGAGCTGCGCGCACGGGCCCGCGCCGAGGCTGCGTGAAACCGGGCCCTATCGCCGCGGCAGCGCGATCGCCGAGATCTGATGCCCGATCGGCCCACCGCCCACGCGCGTCCGGCGCCGGTGGCTGAAAAACCGTGCCTCATCCGCCGCGGTATCCGCCGCCACCAGCGCCACCGCCACGCCCGCAGCGCGTAGCCGCGCGGCGCAATACCCCGCCAGGTCGAACTGCCAATGCGTCCCGTCCCGGCCCGGCGCCAGGAACGCCGCCCCCCACGCGCCCGCCGCGAGCACCGCGTCGCGCAGATCGGCGCCGACCTCATAGGATTCCTGGCCGATACACGGACCCACCGCGGCCAGCGCCCGCTCCGGCCGGGCGCCCAGCGCCGTCATGGCGGCAAGCGTCGCCTCGATCACGCCCGCCACCGCGCCACGCCAGCCGGCATGGGCCGCGCCGATCACGCCCGCCACCGGATCGGCCAGCAGCACCGGGGCGCAATCGGCGGTGACGATGCCCAGCGCCAAGCCGGGCCGATCCGTCACCATGGCATCCGCCCGCGCCCCCGCCCCGGCCCGCCACGGATCGGCCACCCGCACCACCGCCGTGCCATGCACCTGGGTCAGCCCCAGCAGCGCCGGCGGCGGCAGGTCCAGCGCGGCGGCGACCCGGGCACGGTTCTCGGCCACCGCCTCCGGCCGGTCCT
This sequence comes from Acetobacteraceae bacterium, assembly GCA_027330745.1. Lineage (GTDB taxonomy): Bacteria > Pseudomonadota > Alphaproteobacteria > Acetobacterales > Acetobacteraceae > JAJZVS01. The sequence goes on from DAHWDR010000342.1 coordinate 12,928, forward strand.
GCCCGGACAGCGAACAATTCAGCGCCGCATAGGGACCGGCGGAGACGCCGCCGCGGCGGGTAAAAAACCCGTGCGGCACCATCAGCGCATCGGCGCTGAGGAATTCGGCGGTCATGTGGCAACTCCGGGCGGGGGCGGTGCGTCCGGGTGACACAGCACCAGCACCTTGAACAGCACCCCCATGCGATATGGCGCCAGCAGGCGCCGCGCCCCGGCGGCCAGCCGCGCGGCCTCGGGCGCAGCTTGGCCCGCGGCCAGGCGAGCAACCCGCTGCGGCAGGCCGAGACGGGTCAGAAACAGCCCCTGCGGGATCGGACCATGGACCGCGACGCCGACCTCCCGCGCCACCGCCGCCAGGGCGGCGAAATCGACATGCGCGGTCAGATCCGCCTCCCCTGGCGCCGCCAGCGGCTCGGCCGGCACGCCGGCGCGGAGGGCCTGCAAGCTGCCGGCCGGGTTGGCCGCCTCGGCGGCGTAATCGATCAGCAGCGCGGCGCCGCCGTGGCGGGCCAGCCGGGCGGCGAGCGCGCGCACGAAACTCTGTGCCGCTTCCCCATATTCCACCACCGCGCCTTCGGCCCCGACAAGACCGGCCGGCGGATCGGCCTTGTGTTCGGCGAACCGCCCGTCGCACACGAATCGTTCGGCCCAGTCCGGGCCATGGCGGACGAACTGGCGGATCGGCAGCGCGTCCAGGAACTCGTTCGCGATCAGGAACAACGCCCCGTCCGGCAAGGTTTCCAGCCGGTCATGCCAGATCGCAGCGGCGCCGAGCGTGGCGGCCTGGACCGCGCGCAGCCGGGGCGAGGTCTCGATCAGATGCAGCGGCGCTGCGGCGGCGAAATCCGGGGCGACGGCGGCGATCGCGCGGCGCGCATCGGCGGTCAAAGTGCCGCGGCCAGGACCGGCTTCAGCCAGCAGCGTGGGGCGCGGGCGGCCCGCCTCCTCCCAGGCGACGGCGGCCCACAGCCCCAGGCACTCGCCGAACGCCTGGGAGATTTCCGGCGCGGTGGTGAAATCGGCGAACGGATCACGGGTGGCGTAGTACGTCGCGTTGGCGCGGGCCATGAACCGATCGAGCCGCTCCCCGCCCGAATTTGACCCGGTCACCGACAGCGGCGCCCCGTTCATGCCGGCGCGGTGTCCTTCACGTCGCGGAACCGCAGGTCCGGCGTCAGCTCGATGGTCCGGCGCAGCATGAACTCGGAGCTGGCCAGAAACACCGGATCGCCGTCGATATCGTCGGCGATCCCGCTCCGGTTGGCGGCGATGAAGCGGTCCAGCGCCACGCGATCCTCGCCCCCCACCCAGCGCGCCACGGCGAAGGGCGCGGCATCGAACCCCACCGCCACGCCGTATTCCGCCCCCAGCCGTGCCGCCAGCACATCCAGCTGCAACGCGCCGACCACGCCCACGATCGGCGCGGAACCGTCGCGCGGGCGGAACAGCTGCACCACGCCTTCCTCGGCCAGTTCCGCCAGCGCCTGACGCAGTTTCTTCGCCTTCATCGCATCGTCCAGCCGGACCCGGCGCAGAATCTCCGGGGCGAAGGACGGCACGCCGAGGAAGGTCAGGGTCTCGCCTTCGGTCAGCGTGTCGCCGATCCGCAACGTGCCGTGGTTGGGAATCCCGACCACGTCGCCGGCGAAGGCTTCTTCCGCGATCTCGCGCTCGCGGGCGAAGAAGAACTGCGGCGCGTGCAGCGGGATCAGCTTGCCGGTGCGAACCTGTTTCAGCCGCATCCCGCGCGTGAGCCGACCCGAGCAGACACGGGCGAAGGCGATGCGGTCGCGATGGTTCGGGTCCATGTTCGCCTGGATCTTGAATACCAGCGCGGTCAGCCCGGGCTCGTCTGCCGCCACCTGGCGCGTATCGGCCTTCTGGGCGCGCGGCCGCGGCCCGTATTCGGCCAGCCCATCCAGCAGGTCGGACACGCCGATCCCCTTGATCGCCGCGCCAAAACACACCGGGGTCAGATGGCCCTCGGCGAACGCGACGCGGTCGAACGGCGGCAGGGCGGCGGCGACCAGATCGAGTTCCTCGCCCAACGCGGCCAGGCGCGGGTCGCCCTGGGGGAGCGCCGCCGCGGCCACGGACAAGGCGCGCGCCTGCAGATCGTAAGTGCCGATGAACCCGGCGGCCCGACCCACCGGCCAGGTGACCGGGGCGGTGTCCAGCGCCAGGTCGTTGCCGATCTCGTCCAGCAGGGCGAACGGGTCCTGGCTTTCCCGGTCCATCTTGTTGATGAAGGTGATGATCGGGATGTCGCGCAGGCGGCAGATCTCGAACAGCTTGCGGGTGCGCGCCTCGATCCCCTTGGCGGCGTCGATCACCATCACCGCGGCGTCCACCGCGGTCAGGGTGCGATA
>DAHWDR010000352.1:0-3493 GCA_027330745.1 Acetobacteraceae bacterium
CCGGCATGAAGCGGCTTGCAATCCGTCCCGAACTGGGATTTCAGCCCGGCCGCCTGGGTCGCCGCAATCCCGATCGCCACCGCCGTGGTCCGCGCGTCCAACCCCAGCAGCCGCGCGCTTGCCGCCGCCGCCCCCAGGCAGCCGATGGTCGCGGTCGCATGGAAACCCAACCCGTCGTAATGCCCCGGCGCCAGCGCCCGGCCGACCCGGCAGGCCAGCTCGGTCCCCGCCACCAGCGCCGTCAGCACCTCCGCCCCCGAAGCCTTGCGCGCTTCCCCCAGCGCCAGCAGCGCCGGCAGGATGGCCACGGTGGGATGCCCCGGCATCGCCATGTTCACATCGTCGAAATCCAGCGCGTGCCCCGCCGCCCCGTTCAGCAGTGCGGCCGCCGTGACCGGGAAGCGCCCGGATTGGCCGATCGCGCCGGCCTGCGCGGCGCCGCCGGCATCCGCCAGCTCCGCGCCCAGATGCGCGGCCACCGGTTCGTCCGCCCCGGCCAGTGCGCACCCCACCAGGTCCAGCACCGCCTGGGCGGCGACCTGGCGCACCGGGGCGGGCAGATCGTCCCAGCGCGTGGCCGCGGCCTGTGCGGCCAGATGCAGCGTCAGTCCTTCGGCGTTCATGCAAGCCTCCCGTGTTGTGACGTCAGCTTCCGCAAGGCGCCGGGTTCCCGCCGCCGTCATTCCCCCCGGAACACCGCGGGCCGCTTTTCGTTGAAGGCGCGAATCCCCTCGCGCCGGTCCGCGGTGGGCACCATGCGGTTATACGCCTCGATCTCGAACATCATGCCGCTGGCAAGGTCCATGTTCAGCCCGCGATCGACCGATTGCTTGATCTGGCGGACCGAGATCGGCGCGTTGGCGCAGATCCGCGCGGCGGTAACGAGCGTGTCGGCAAGCAAAGTCTCCGCCGGGCAGATGCGGTTGACCATGCCCCATTCCAGCGCCTGTTCCACCGAGAACGGCGCGCCGGTCAGCAGGATCTCCTTCGCCCGGCGCGCGCCCACCGCGCGCGGCAGGTTCTGCGTGCCGCCGGCGCCCGGCATGATCCCGAGCGTGACTTCGGTCAGCGCGAAGCGCGCATGCGGCGCGGCGTAGATGAAATCGGCGGTCAGCGCGATCTCCAGTCCGCCGGCATAAGCGGCGCCATTCACCGCCGCGATCAGCGGCACCGGGCAGGCGAGCAGGGCACGGATCGCGCGCTCGAAGATCAGATGCTGGTCCTGCCATTGCCGGTCGGTCATGCCGTTGCGCTCTTTCAGATCGCCCCCGGCACAGAAAGCGCGGTCACCGGCCCCGGTCAGCACCACGCAGCTTTGCGCGGCCGGATCGGCGGCGATCGCGTCGAACAGCGCCAGCAGATCCCGGCCGAGCTGGGTATTCATCGCGTTCGCGGAAGCGGGCCGGTTCAACGTGACCAGCAGCGTATGCGCCTGGGGGGTTTCGACCTTTAGCGTTTCGTATGTGGGGGTCATGAGGCGGGTCCGTCGCGCAGTGGCGACCCGAGGCTAGCCCGCGTCCCCGGCGCGGGCCACCCCGCTTCCCATCCTCGCCGCTCCGCCGCACACTGCCCGCGTCATCTGGGGAACCCATCCATGAGCTTCGAGACGATCGGCCTCGACCGCGCCGGCGCTTTGGCGATCATCGAGATCCGCCGCCCGCCCAATAATTTCGTCTCGGTGCCGCTGGTGGCCGAGATCGCCGACGCGCTGGAATCCCTGGACCGCGACCCCGCCTGCCGCGCGATCGTGCTGTGCGCCGCGGGCAAGCATTTCTGCGCCGGGGCCGATTTCTCCTCACGCGGCCCGGACGGCCGCGGCGAGCCGGTGGAACGCGGCCGGCATCTCTACAAGGAAGCGGTCCGGCTGTGGCGCACCGGCAAGCCGATCGTCGCCGCGGTGCAGGGGGCCGCGATCGGCGCCGGGCTCGGCCTGGCGGTGATGGCGGATTTCCGCGTGGCCAGCCCGGACGCGCGGCTATCGGCCAATTTCACCCGCATGGGCTTCCACCCGGGCTTCGGCCTGACCGCCACGCTCCCGCGCCTGATCGGCGCGCAGAAGGCGGCCCTGGTGTTCTACACCGGCCGACGCTTCACCGGTGAGGAAGCGCTGGCGATGGGCCTGATCGACCAACTGGTCCCCGCGGAACAGCTCCGCACCGCCGCGATCGCGCTTGCCACCGAGATCGCCGGCGCCGGACCGCTGGCGATCGTGTCCACCCGCGAAACCCTGCGCCGCGGCCTGGCGGACGCCGTGCAAGCCGCCACCGAGCGCGAATACCAGGAACAGACCTGGCTGCGTCAGACCGAGGATTTCCGCGAAGGCACCCGCGCCATGGCGGAACGTCGCCCGCCCGCGTTCACGGGAACCTGACCGCTACGGCGCGAACCCGGTCTTGGTGCGCAGGAACTCCAGCCGGTACACGCCCATCAGCGGCGGCTCGCGCACCCCGGCGCGGGCCAGCATGGGCGCGAGCTCGGCCAGTTCCAGCGCGTCCACATCCATCGCCTCGACCAGCAGGCACCAGCCGGGCGGCATTTCGATATCGGTACGGTCGCGCGTTTCGGTGGTGCGCACGCCCGAGGCCAACAGGTTGGTGTGGCACAGATGCGCGCCGGCGATGCGCGGCAGTCCCGCCACCGCGCGGGTGACCGCGCGCAATTCGTTGGCGAGCCAGGTCTCCGCCTCGAACCGCAACGTGGCCATGACGCCGCCCAGGCCGGGACCGCGGCTTTCTTCCACCGCGGTCAGCGCGCGCACGGTGTTCTGGAAGCCGGCGGTGACTTCGCGCGTGGCCGGGGTGGGATCGTTCAGCCGCGCGGCGTAGTCCGAGCCGGTGATCACGCCCATCGAGTCCGCCTCGTACAAGGTGAAATACTCGGGCGCGGTGTTCGGCTCGGCGGCGATCAGACGCCGGCCGCGGCGGAAACCGGGGATGCCGACCCGCTCCGGCATGTGTTCGTGCATGTGCCAGTCGTAGAACCGCTCGCGCAACTCCGGCGCGATGCCGTTCCAGATCGCAATCGCCGCCTCGCCTGCCAGCACCGACCCCTCCCGCTTCAGGATTCGCGCCATCCTGGCACGAACCGGAGCGCCACGGGAGGGTGCGCGGGGCGTTGCGCGGCCGGCGCCGTCCCGCGCCCTTGGGTCAGGTCTGGAAATTAAGCCGCAGCCCCGGCTCGTCCCATTCCATCGCCCCGATCCGGCCCGTTTCCGACAGCGAGATATACGCCGTCCGCAGATCCTTGCCGGCGAAACAGATATTCGTGGGATGGGTATCCGGCATCGCCACCTGGCGCAGCACGCGCCCATCCGGGGCAATCACGGTGATGCAGCCGGTGACCAGCGTGGCGACGCAGATATTGCCCGCGGCCGTCACCGCGAGACTGTCGAAGCGCTGATATCCCGCCAGCCCCGCCACCAGCCGTCCGCCATGCGGGGACGGAAAATCCTGCTTGCGCACCTGCCCCGGCCCGGTCACGTCGAAGGCCCATA
>DAHWDR010000364.1:0-1556 GCA_027330745.1 Acetobacteraceae bacterium
GATGCGCACATTGCTCTATGAGGCGGCGAGCTGTCTGCTGACCCGCAGCAAGGTGTGGACCAGTCTCAAGGCGTGCGGGATGAAGCTCGCCCGGCATCGCGGCCACAAGCGGGCGGTCACCGCGGTGGCGCGCAAGCTCGCCGTCGTCATGCACGCGATGTGGCGTGACAGCACCGAGTTCCGCTTCGCCGCCGCGCCGACTGTGCAGTCGGAGGCGCCCGCGACGGCGCTGGTTCCGGCATGATGACGGCACGCTGAGAGCAACGGGACAACACGGGATCCGCCTGCGGGCGGAGCTGCGACTGGTGGGTCTGATGAGGGTGGAGAGCGCGATATCTTGCCTGCTGTCGAGCGGTCCAACGACCGCCGGAACGCGCGGGAATGAATGCGCCACGCCACCTTCCCGCCGCCGACATGTGCCCCTGCGGCCATCGCAACCGCCGCGAGATCAGAGCACGCACGAGCGCATGGACCACTAGGCGCGGACGATCGTAGGAAAGCGTGGCGGAACGCCGTCTGTCGTAGTAGGAAGAGCAATGGAGGAGGTGAAATATTATGGCACGAAAGAAGAACCTGAGTAGCCCGATTACGAGGGCAAGATAAAGACCGGCGGCACCATTGGCCCCGACCCGCCGCGATTTCGTTGTCTGCACATTGGGTTATCGACCGCGCCCACCGTGCCGCCTGCCTGCGCCACGGCACGGCGACATCAGCGGCAATTGGTTTCTGACCGCGCTTTTCCGCAGTGCCGCCGTGGCATCTCGCCGGGATCGGCGCCAACGACCTCCGCGCCGCGGCGCCCGCCAGCGCGGCCCCGACAGCTATCCCGCGAACGAGGATCGGCGTCCTGGATCGGGCTGGCGCGGCCGACGTCAGCCTTACGCGCCTCATCGCGAACGGCCGGACCGGAACCACGCCGTCAAGGGCGGCTTCGCCGTCGCCGGAGGCGATGCGCCGCGAGCGGCGCACCCTTGACCGCGCGGTCCCGGCCCGGCAGCGGCTTGAGGTGCGTAAGGCTGACCAGGAGCAAGGTGCTCCCGGCTTCGCCGCCCTTGGCATCGGGATTGGCCCCATGCTAATTGTGGCATGACGAGGTGACGTGGTGGCCAAGGATGCGCCGCTGCCCAAGCCGGCACGCTGGATCGGGTCGAGCCACGACGACCTGCGGGCGTTCCCGGAACCCGTGCGCCTTCGCGCCGGCGGCGCACTGTGGGAGGGCAGCTCGCACGTCAGGCGCCCTGGGCCACGCCGCACCACGAGATCGCGCTGATCGAGCAGCGGCGCAAGCGGGCGAGAGGGGATCACGAGCAATGGCTGGCCAGCATGAAGACGACCTCACGGTGACCCCAGGCTCCGGCAACGTGTTCGCCGATCTTGGCGTCGCCGAACCCGAGGAGGAGCTGGCCAAAGCCCAGCTTGCCGTCCACATCCGCGACGCGATCAAGCGCCGGCACCTCACCCAGGCCGAGGCCGCTCGGCTGGTCGGACTCGATCAGCCGAAAATCTCCGCGCTTATGAACGGAAGGCTGACCGGATTCTCCAGCGACCGGCTGCTG
>DAHWDR010000370.1:0-9288 GCA_027330745.1 Acetobacteraceae bacterium
AATCAGCGGGCCGTAGGTTCGAGTCCTACTGCGCCCACCAATCAAATCAAAGAGATACCGGGCGAGCGAAGACGTAATCGGACCACCCCCGCCGGGAGAACTTGCGGTGCGAGCCGGTCTGTCGCTTGAGCGACCAGCCGAGCCGGTAAGGTGCCCGCAGGACCGTCCCCGCCCGCGCGCACGGTCGCTTCGGTGCGGGCCTGGGCGGCGGTCGCGCCATAGACCAGCATGTCGGGAAACGCCGGAACCTCATCGATCCAGCGTCCGTCTGCTTCGCGCCCGGAATATCGGCGGCCGGCGGCGCCGAGGCGAGACACGTTCTGTTCCCGGCCGCATTCTCATCCTGATTGACGCGGGATTCTCACGTTGATGGTCGCGCGACACTGTGCGGTCATTTTTGCTTCGATCAGCCCTGAGATCGCGCTTTCCAAGCCGAATTTGAGCGTTGCCGCCGGCACGGAATGCGAGACCCGCAACCCGCCTCCACGCGTGCGACTGTCCATCCGTGACAGACGCGCTCCGAATCGGGCAATTATTCTATGACAAAGTATGATCAGGACTCGCGATCAAATCGCCGAGGGGTGGCGGGCGAGCGGCGTGACCGCCACCGACATGAACGGAAACAGCGGCAGGCCGGACAGGATCGCGTGCAGCGCGTCATGATCGGCCACATCGAAGATGCTGATATTGGCATATTCACCAGCGATCCGCCACAAATGCAACCAGGTGCCGGCACGCTGCAATTCCTGCGCGCGTGCCCTCTCGGCCGCCTTCAGCGCCTCGAACGCCGCCGGATCGAGATCGCGCGGCGGATGGACGTCCATGCGGACGTGATAGAGCATCGTCTGTCTCCTTAGCTGCGGGCGAAGCGGTGCAGTTTGGCCGGGTCCAGCGTGACGCCGAGCCCCGGTCCCGTCGGCAGATGAATGTGGAAATCGGCGAAGCGCAGCGGCGTGACTGCCAGATCCTCGGTCAGGATCCGTGGGCCGAAATGTTCGCAGCCCCAGTCGAGGCGGGGCAACGAAGCGAACACCGCCAGATGCGCCGCCGCGCCGATCGAGCTTTCCAACAGGCAACCGCCATAGAGGCCGATGCCGGCCGCCTCGGCCACCGCCGCGACGCCGCGCAGCCCCTGCATCCCGCCATGCTTGACCAGCTTGAGCGAAACAACATCGGCGGCGCCGGCGCGGGCGACGTCCAGCATTTCGTGCGGCGAGAAGACGCTTTCATCGGCCATCAGCGGCACCACAGCGCGCGCCCGCAACCGTGCCATGCCGGCAATGTTCCATGCCGGCAAAGGCTGCTCGACCAGCCGGATACCCAGCTCGGCAAGTTCCGGCAACGCGGCAAGCGCGGTCGGCTCGTCCCAGGCCTGGTTGGCGTCCACGATCAGGGTGGCGCGATCCGCGAGCGCGACGGCCAGTCGGCGCAACCGCACCAGATCGGCCTCGGCCGGTTGCGCGCCGATCTTCACCTTGAAATGATCGTGCTCGCGGGCGGCGAGCTTGGCCTCTGCCTCCTCGATCTCCTGGCCGGGATCGCCGGAGGCGAGGGTCCAGAACACCTTGATCCGATCGCGCACCACGCCCCCCAGCAGCTGCGCGGCCGGCACGCCGAGAGTGTGGCCGACCGCATCATAAAGCGCGGAGTCGATCGCCGCCTTGGCGGCGTTGTTGCGCTTTGCCGCCGCATCCATGCGCAGCCGCGCGGCTTCGAATCGCGCCGCGTCGGCGCCGATCAACGCCGGCGCCAGATGGGCGTCGATCGTCGCCTTGATCGATTCGACGCTCTCTTCGCTCCAGCGCGGCCCACCGAGGGTGGCGGCCTCGCCGACACCGGCGGCGCCATTGGCCAGCCGGACGGTAACGATGACGTAGCTCTGCGCGGTGACCGACAGCGAAGACAGCTTGTGCCGCCGCACCGTCGGCACATCGACGATGGTGGCCTCGATCGCCGCGATCGCGGTGTCGCGGGCAACCGTGGTCGCCAGGTCGGTATGGGAATCGGGCATGATGCGCGTCCGAAAAGAGGGCGCCCGGCCGCGCGTGGCGGCCGGGCCGGGGATGTCAGGCGGCTTCCGCGTGGGCGCGGGTCACCACCGTGCTGGGCGCGGACCGGGTCTCGGCATGCAGCACGAAATCGAAGCCGATCTCCGCGAACGGCGCGTTCAAGCCGCGGGTGTGGATGGCGGCCGGATCGGCGTTGCGTCGCACCTCGGGGATCAGCCCATCGCGGGTGGCGAAGGCGAAATCGTCGTGCAGATACTCGTCGCCGTCGATGTTGATCTGCGTCGTCAGCTTGCGATAGCCGGGCGCGGCGACGAAGAAATGGATATGCGCCGGGCGGTGGCCGTGCCGGCCGAGCAGGTCCAGCAACTGCTGGGTCGGGCCGCCCGGCGGGCAGGCATAACCGGAAGGCAACAGGGTACGGAGCCGGTAGCGCCCCTCGGCGTCGGTCTCGATCCGGCGGCGCAAATTGTATTTCGCCTGCGACGGATCGAAGAAGGAATAACCGCCCAGCGTGTTGGCGTGCCAGACATCGACAACGGCGCCGGCCACCGGCTTGCCGGTCACGTCGCGCACCTGGCCCTCCATGAACAGCACTTCGCCCTGCTCGGTGCCGTCATCGAGCCGCGCCTCGCCGTGCGATTGCGGCGCGCCGGCGACATAGAGCGGGCCTTCGATGGTGCGCGGCGTGCCGCCTGCGATGCCGGAGGCCGCCTCGGCCGCGTCCATGCGCAGATCGAGGAAGGTTTCGAGCCCGAGGCCCGGAACCAGCAACCCGACCTCGCCCGATTGGCCAAGCCGGGTGAGATAGCCCATCGCCGACCAGAACTCGTCGGGCTGGATGTCGAACTCCTCGATCAGGCGGAACAGGCTTTCGGTGGCGCGACGGACGATCGCCCGGAAGCGCGCGTCGCCCTTGGGGCTATCGCCGGCAACCTTGTCGAGCAGCGTCTGGACGGGTTTGGTATCGGTCAGCATGGTATTTCTCCGGGTTGAGGGACAGGTTCAGCCGAGATCGCCACCGGCAACGGGCAGGGTCACGCCGGTGACGTACGAGGCCTCGTCGGAGGCCAGGAACAGGATCGCGGCGGCCTGCTCCTCGGTGGTGCCGTAGCGGTGCATCAGCGACGATGCGGTGGTCTGATCGACGATCTCCTGGTACCAGCGCCGCTCCTGCTCGTTCGGCGCGGCGGCGTTGCGCGGGATGCGCCGCGGCGGCGCCGCGGTGCCGCCGGGGGCCGCCGCGACCACGCGGATGCCGTGGGTGGCGTATTCCATCGCCAGACACGCGGTGAGCGCGTTCACGCCCCCCTTGGCGGCGCCGTAGGGCACGCGATTCACCCCGCGCGTGGCGACCGAGGACACATTGACGATCACGCCCCGCTCCGCCGCGAGCATCGCCGGCAGCACGGCGCGGCAGCACCAGAGGGTGGGAAACAGCGAACGGCGGAGTTCCGCCTCGATCTCCGCCTCGGCATAGGCGTGATAGGGCTTGGCCCAGATCGTGCCGCCGACATTGTTGATAAGCACATCGATGCGGCCGAAACGGTCCAGGGCCGCCGCCATCGCGGCTTGCGCGCCGGCGAAGGTCTCGAGATCAGCGATCACGGCGATCGCTGCCGCGCCCGGCGTTTCGGCCTCTGCGCGCGCTTCCTCGATCAGCGCCGCGCGGTCCACCAGCGCCAGCGCCGCGCCCTCGCGCGCCAGCCGTAGCGCCACCGCGCGGCCGATACCCTGCGCCGCGCCTGTCACCACCACGATCTTGCCGGCGAAGCGGCCGGGATGGAACGAGGGCGTCATGTCACGCTCCCACGCGATGGGTTGCGCCGATCGCGGTAACAGCGCCGCTCGGCGAGAACTTTTCGAAGTAGAAATGCGCCGGCACGATCCCCTGGGCAGCGAGCCAGAGGCGCACTGCTTCCACCATCGCCGGCGGGCCGCAGAGATAGACATCGACATCCCCGCCATGCAGCGCCGCCGGCGCCAGGTGGTCGGTGACATAGCCCTTGCGCGGATGGGCCCCGGCGGGATCGGCAACGCAGGTGGTGAAGGTGAAGCCCCGCAGCCGCGCGGCGAATGCCTCCAGCGCCGCCAGTTCCACCAGGTCGGCATCGTGGGTGACGCCATAGACAAGGTGCACCGGCTGCATCGCGCCGGACTCAGCGAGCTGACCCAGCATCGACAGGAAGGGCGCGAGGCCAGTGCCGCCGGCGAGCATCACCACCGGGCGTGCGAGCGGGCGCAGATAGAAGCTGCCGGCCGGGCCCGCGAGGCTCATTGCCGCGCCGGGGACGGCCTGGTCGCGCAGCCAGCCGCTCATCACCCCGCGCGGGATATCGCGCACCAGGAACGAAAAACGCGCGCTCCCGGGGGTGGAGCTGAACGAGTAGGACCGGCGCTGGTCGGTGCCCGGCACCGTCACGTTCGCATACTGGCCGGGCAGGAACGGGAGCGGTGCCTCGGCCTCTACGGTGAAGGCGATGGCGGTGGGCGAGAGCCGCTCCACCGCGGCGAGGCGCGCCGCCACGCTGTGCGCGGCGGTCTTGCAGACATCCGAGGACGCAGCGATCGACACCACCATATCGGCCGTCGGACGCGCCTGGCAGGCGAGCGCGAAGCCCTGCGCGGCTTCCTCGGCGGTGAGCGCGTCCTCGATATAGGAACCCGGATCGTAACCACCGGATTCCACATGGCAGCGGCAGGTCCCGCAGGCGCCATCGCGGCAGTCGAGCGGGATGTTGATCCGCTCCCGATAGGCCGCGTCGGCGATGGTCTCGCCGTCGCGCGCGGTGATGAAGCGGGTGACGTCGTCCTCGAAATTGAGCGCGATCCGGTGGGTCATCGTCTGCTCCCGCATCAGAGGTGGTAGATATCGACGACGTGGTGGATGTAGTCGTTCTTCAGCACCACCTTCTTGCGCGCGATGCGCGGCTGCGGCCCGCTGGTGTCCAGCTCATAGAACGAGGAGCCGAAATAGGTATCGACGATCTTGTAACGGTAGCTATAGGTCACCCAGTTGCAGCGCAGCTCGCAGCGCCCTGGTTCCTGGTGGGTGATCTCCACATTGGTGATGTTGTGCGAGGTGCGTGGCTCGGGCAGCGAGGTGGCCGAGGAGCGCTCGGTGCCGATACGGAACACCCGGTCTTCGAGCCCGCCGCGGTTGCCGTACCAGATCAGCGAGATCTCGCTTTGCGGATCCTCGATCAGCCGGTCGTCGTCGTCCCAGGAAGGCATCCAGAACTCGGCATCCTCCCGATACAGCGCAAGCCATTCCTGCCATTGCCGGTCGTCGAGCAGCCGCGCCTCACGGTACAGGAACTGCCGGGCGTCTTCGATCGAGAGCGTCATCACACCGTCTCCCGCGCCAGCGCGTGCGCCATCGTTTCGTGCCAGTAGCGGTGCTGCGCCACGAACAGCCCCTCGTCCTCGGTGCGCTTGCCGCTGAGCAGGGGGGCCAGGCCGATCGCGGCGGCGGCCTCATCCGGCCCTTCGATCCAATGCTGGGCGCCGCGGCTCATGTCATTCCAGCGCGCCGCCGTGCCGAGATAGGACATCTGGCAGGCGCGGAACTCCTCCAGGTCGTCGGGCGTCGCCATGCCAGAGGCGTTGAAGAAATCCTCGTACTGACGGATGCGGCGCGTCCGGGCCTCCGGCGCCTCGCCCTTGGGGGCGATGCAGTAGATCGTCACCTCGGTCTTATCGACCGCCAGCGGGCGATAGGTGCGGATCTGCGAGGAAAACTGATCCATCAGATAGACGTTGGGATACAGACACAGGTTGCGCGAGCGCTGCACCATCCAGTCGGCGCGCGCCTGGCCGAATTCAGCTGCGAGCGAGTCGCGCCGTTCCCAGTTCGGCCGATCCTCGGGGTTGGCCCAGTTGGTCCAGAGCAGCAGATGGCCGTTCTCGAACGAGTAGAAGCCGCCGCCCTGCTTGGCCCAGCCGCCGGCCGACATGGCGCGGATGGTGTCGGGCTGGGCGGCTTCCTTCCTGCGCCCGGTGGTGGCGGCATAGTTCCAATGGACGGCCGTGACGTGATAGCCGTCGGCGCCGTTCTCGGTCTGCAATTTCCAGTTGCCGTCATAGACATAGGTGGAACTGCCGCGCAGCACCTCAAGACCCTGGGGCGACTGATCCACGATCAGATCGATGATCTTCGCCGCCTCACCCAGATGCTCGCGTAGCGGCGCGACATCGGGATTGAGGCTGCCGAACAGGAAGCCACGATAGGATTCGAAGCGTGGCACCCGCGTCAGATCGTGCGAGCCACCGGTGTTGAAACCATCGGGGTAGCCGGCGCCTTCGGGGTCCTTCACCTTGAGCAGCTTGCCCGAGTTGTTGAAGGTCCAGCCGTGGAACGGGCAGGTATAGGTGGCTTTGTTGTCGCGCTTGTGCCGGCACAGCATGGCGCCGCGATGGCTGCACGCATTGATGAAGGCATTCAGTTGGCCCGCGCGATTGCGGGCGATGAAGACCGGCTGCCGGCCCATCGTGGTGGTGAAGTAGTCGTTCGGGTTCGGGATCTGGCTTTCATGCGCCAGATAGATCCAGTTGCGCTCGAAAATGTGTTTCATCTCGAGCTCGAACAGCGCGGGGTCGGTGAAGATGTCGCGGGCGACGCGATAGACACCTTGCGCGGTGTCTTCCTCCAGCGCCGCGGTCAGCGTCTGGTGTGGGTCGGTCGGCATCCGGGTTCCTCCTGATTTCGCCTTGGGTGGTCTTGGACAAGGGGCGTTTCGCACCTTCCGCGCCGGAGAAGCCAAGACTAAATTGGTCGGAACCATACCTGGGAGGTATCATTGGAGCTGCGCCAGCTGCGCTATTTCGTCGCCGTCGCGCGGGAGCGGAACTTCACACGCGCGGCCGAGCAGTTGCATATCGCCCAGCCCCCGCTCAGCCGGCAGATCCAGGCCTTGGAGGACGAACTCGGCCTGCCGCTGATCGAGCGCGGCTCGCGCCCGGTGCGCCTGACCGATGCCGGGCGCCTCGTGCACGAGCAGGCGGTGCAGGTGCTGGAACGGATGGAGGAAATGGCCCGCATGGCGCGACGGCTGCGCGAGGCCGCCGGCGCGCGGCTGGTGATCGGCTTCGTCGCCTCCACGCTGTATGGCAAGCTGCCCGAAGTGGTGCGCCGCTACCGCGCCGCGCGCCCGGCGGCGGAGGTGGCGCTGGTCGAGCTGACCAGCCTGGAGCAGATCGCGGCCCTGAAGGAAGGCCGCATCGATGTCGGTTTCGGACGCATCCTGTTCGACGATGCGGCGATCGAGCGCAAGCTGCTGCGCAACGAAAAGCTGATCGCCGCGCTGCCGGCCGGGCACCGGCTGCTGGCCCGCGCCGGACCGGTGCGGCTGGTGGAACTCGCCGATGCACCGCTGGTGGTCTATCCGAAGGCGCCGCGTCCGAGCTACGCCGATCAGGTGCTGGCGCTGTTCCGGGATGCGGGGATCACACCGCCGGCGGTGCACGAGGTGCGCGAACTCCAGACCGCGCTTGGGCTGGTCGCGGCCGATGCCGGGGTGTGTCTGGTGCCGGCCTCGGTCGAGCGGCTGCGGCGCGACAACGTGGCGTATCGGGCGTTCGCGCAGGAGACCATCGTCTCACCCATCATCATGAGCACGCGCAAGGGCGACCCATCGCCCGAGCTGGCGATGCTGCTGAAATTGATCCGCGACATCTATCGCCGCGAGGGGATCGCGTTCGGGGTCTGAGCGCGCCTGGCCCGCGCGGGCCAGGAACATGGCGTCATAAGGCCATGCCCCGGCACCCTGGCGCCCGCCCCGCAGGCGTGTCCGCCTGCACAAGCCCGCCGTTGCTGCGCACGAAGGATCGAGCGCGCATCCGCCTCCGTCACCCCGCGAGCCGAGGCGATGAGCTTGCCTGCATCAACCAGCGCCGGCCGCGGCCGGATCTGGGCTCGGTACTAACCGCCGGAAGGATTGAGCCGATCGCCGCTGGCGGCGTCGAACACATGCAGCTGGTCGCCCGGCAAGCCGACCCGCAAATGGGCACCGTCAGGGACGGCGCCGGGCGATCCCGCCACCCGCACGGCGAAAGCGGTCCCGTCGGTCAGCTGGCCGTGGATCAGGGTTTCGGACCCGAGCGGCTCGATCAGATCAACCTTCAGATCGAGCCCGTCCGCCGCCAGTTCGGCGTGCTGCGGGCGGATACCGATCAACAGCCGCGTCCCGTCCACCCCCGCCCGCCGCCCATCCGCGAAGCCAACCCGCAACCCGGCGTCCAGCTCGGCCGCGGTGCCGCTCGCCACCAGGCGCGCGGGGCAGAAATTCATCGCCGGATCACCGATGAACGACGCCACATAGGTGTTGGCCGGGCGCTCGAACACGGCCATCGGCGTGTCGATCTGCGCCGCGCGCCCCTGGTGCATCACCACCAAGCGGTCCGCCAGGGTCATCGCCTCCACCTGGTCGTGGGTGACATACAAGCTGGTGACGCCCAGCCGGCGTTGCTGCTTGCGGATATCGGCGCGCACCTGCACCCGCAGCTTGGCGTCCAGGTTGGACAGCGGCTCGTCGAACAGGAACAGTTTCGGTTCGCGCACGATAGCGCGCCCCATCGCCACGCGCTGACGTTGCCCGCCGGATAGTTGCCGCGGCTTGCGGCCCAGCAACCCGTCCAGGCCCAGCATCGCTGCCGCCTCGTTTACGCGCCGCGCGATCTCGGCCTTTGGCACGCCACGCAGTTTCAGGCCGTAGGCCATGTTCTTGAATACACTCATATGCGGGTAGAGCGCGTAGTTCTGAAACACCATCGCGATATCCCGCCGCGAGGGGTCGGTCTGCGTGATATCGACCCCGTCCAGCAGCACCCGCCCCGCGCTCGGCACCTCCAGCCCCGCCACCAGTCGCAGAAGCGTGGACTTCCCGCAGCCGGAGGCGCCGACAATGACCACCATCTCGCCATCCGCCAACGCCAGATCGACCGCGTGCAGCACCGGCGTGGCGCCGAAATTTTTCCCCAGGCCCTGCAGGTCCAGCCGCGCCATCGGTTATTTATCCGCTTCGGTCAGGCCGCGCACGAACCAGCGCTGCATCAGCAGCACCACGGCCACGGGCGGCAGGATCGCCCAAACGGTGGCCGCCATCACCAGGTTCCAGGCGGTGAGCTGGTCGGTGGTGATCATGCGTGCGATGCCCAGCACGATCGGCACCAGATGCCCGTTCGTAACGGCCAGCAGCGGCCACAGATACTGATTCCAGCCATAGACGAACAGGATCACGAACAGCGCCGCCAGATTCGCCGCCGAGACCGGTACCACCATGTC
>DAHWDR010000372.1:0-1910 GCA_027330745.1 Acetobacteraceae bacterium
GTCCCGCCACGCCTCCAGGCTGTGCGCCCGCAGCACGTCCAGCATCGCCGCGTGGCGCCCGCGCCGTTCCTCGATCGACATCGCCAGCGCCTGCTCCAGCGCCGCCGCCACCCCCGCCTCGTCATACGGGTTCACGATCAGGGCCGCGTCCAGCTCGCGCGCCGCGCCGGCGAATTGCGAGAGCACCAGCACGCCGGGATCCTCCGGGTCCTGGGCGGCGACATATTCTTTCGCCACCAGGTTCATCCCGTCGCGCAGCGGCGTGACCAGCCCCACCCGGGCTTCGGCGTGGAGCGGCATCAGCGCCGCGCGCGGGAAGCTGCGGTTGAGGTAGCGCAGCGGCACCCAGTCCACATCGGCGAAGCGGCCGTTGATGCGGCCGGATTCCGCTTCCAGCTCGTGGCGGATCTCGCGGTAGGTCTGGATGTCCGAACGCGACGGCGGCGCGATCTGCATGAAGATCACCGCGCCGTGGCGTTCCGGGTGGTCGGCCAGGAACCGCTCGTACGAAACGAAGCGCTGGCGCAGGCCCTTGGCGTAATCCAGCCGATCGACCGACAGGATCAGCAGCCGGCCGTGCAGGTTCTCGCGCAGGCGCAGCGCCTGACGGCCGTTGGCGGGCAGCTCGGCCTCGGCGCGCAGTTCGGGGACATGCACGCCGATCGGATAGACGCCGGTGCGGATCTCGCGCTCGAAGGCCCGCAGCCGGCCGGGCGCCGGCGCGGTGCCGCCAGCCTGGCGCAGGATGTAGTCGGCGAAGGCGGTGCGGTCCGGTTCGGTCTGAAACCCGATCAGGTCATAGGCGGCCATGTCGCGGATCAGCGCGGCGTGCGCCGGCACCGTCATCAGCACCCCGGGTTCGGGGAACGGGGTGTGCAGGAAAATTCCCATGCGGTTGTCCACCCCGGCCTCGCGCAGGGCGGCGGCCAGCCCCAGCAGGTGGTAGTCATGGGCCCAGATCAGATCGTCGGGCCGCAGCACCGAGGCCAGCGAGCAGGCGAACAGCGCGTTGACCCGGCGGTAGCCGGCGAACTCGGTCCAGTCGAAGCGCGCCAGCCCCATCTGGTAGTGCAGGACCGGCCAGAGCGTGCCGTTGGCGAAGCCGCGATAGAACTCGTCATAGTCGCGGCGCGAGAGATCGATGGTGCGGAGCGTGATCCTGCCGACGTCGCGACCGGGGTTGGGCATCGGCTCGGTCTCGGTGGAGACCGCGCCGCTCCAGCCGAACCAGACGCCGCCCTCGGCGCGCAGCGCGTCCAGCACGCCGACCGCGAGGCCGCCGGCGGCCGGCTCGCCCTCGGTGATCGGGGCGACGCGGTTGGAGACGACGACGAGACGGGGCATGGCGACCTTCGGTCCGGGCCTGCCCCCCGCTAGCACGCGCGGCGGCGGGGTGGGTATAGGCGGCCGCGTGGTGCCGCCCCGGGCGGGCTGCTAGACTGCGGGCATGGCCGATGCCCATGCCGAGGCCCAGTTCTACGCCTCCGCCCGCGGCGCCGTGGCGGCGCGGCTGCTGCGGGAGCGGCTGGCCGAGTTCTGGCCGGACCTGACCGGCCAAGCGGTGCTGGGGATCGGCTACCCGCTGCCCTATCTGCGCTTGTGGCGGGAGAGCGCGGCCCGCTGCATCGCGGTGATCCCGGCGCAGACCGGGGTGGCGCGCTGGCCCGCCGGCAGCCCCAACCTGACCTGCACCGCCGAGGAGGACGCGCTGCCGCTGCCGGATCTGTCGTTCGACCGGGTGCTGCTGGTCCATGGCCTGGAGACCGCCGAGAACGCGCGCCGGCTGCTGCGCGAGATCTGGCGGGTGCTGAAGGATGACGGGCGGCTGTTGATCGTGGCGCCGAACCGGACCGGGCCCTGGGCGTATCTGGAATCGACGCCCTTCGGGCACGGCCAGCCCTACAGTTCCG
>DAHWDR010000374.1:0-4203 GCA_027330745.1 Acetobacteraceae bacterium
GCGGCGGGACGATCCGGCCGGCGTGGCTCACGCCTTGCCAGAACGGACCAATCGTGCAATTGCGAGCTATTCGCAATCTGGGACCGCCCAATGCCCCGCACCCGCCGCACGCTCGCCGCCCTGCTTCTGTGTGCCGCCACCCTGTTTCCCGGACTGGCCGAAGCGGGCCGTCCCAGCTTCACGCTGCGCCTGGACGCCACCGGCTTCACCCCGGACCACCTGACAGTCCCGGCCGGCCGGAAGATCGAGCTGCATGTCATCAACGCGGGCCGCGTCGCCGCCGAGTTCGAATCCGCCGATCTCAACCGCGAGAAAGTGGTGCCCGCCGGCAGCCAGGTGGTGGTCTTCATCGGTCCGCTGCACGCCGGCAACTACAGTTTCTTCAACGATTTCAATCCGCGCCTGCGTGGGCGGATCGTCGCCCGATAGGATCCGCACCATGCTCGCCATCGCCGTCATCGTGTTCCGCGAAGTGCTGGAGGCCGCGTTGATCATCGGCTTGGTCCTGGCCGCCTCGGCCGGTGTGCCGCGCCGCGGCCGCTACGTGGCCGCGGGCGCCGCCGCCGGACTGGCCGGAGCCGGCGTCGTCGCGCTGTTCGCCGCCGCCATCGCCAACGCCTTCGCCGGGGCCGGGCAAGAGCTGCTGACCGCTACCATCCTGCTGCTCGCGGTGGCGATGCTGGGCTGGCACAATATCTGGATGACCCGGCACGGGCGCGCCCTCGCCGCCAGCGCAAGCGACCTCGGTGCGGCGGTGGCCGCCGGGCGCCGGCCGCTGACCGCGCTCGCCGTGGTAACCGGGGCCGCGGTGCTGCGCGAAGGCTCGGAGACGGTCCTGTTCGTCACCGGCATCGCCGAGGCCGGCCAAGGTGGCCTCGGCGCGGTGGCCGGTGGTGCCGTGCTCGGCCTCGCCGCCGGCGGCGCGGCCGGGTGGGTCCTGTATCGCGGCTTGTTGCGGATCCCGCTGCGCCGGCTGTTCGCCGTGACCAGCTGGCTGGTACTGCTGCTGGCCGCCGGGCTGGCCGCGCAGGCGGCCGGGATGCTGGTGCAGGCGAACCTGATCCCGGCACTCGGCGATCAGATATGGAACAGCTCGGCGCTGCTGTCGGAAACCAGCCTGCCGGGCCAGGTACTGCACACCCTGATCGGCTACGTTGCCCGGCCGGAGGGCGTCCAGCTGCTCGCCTACGTCCTGGCGCTGGCGGCGATCGGGCTGCCGATGCGGGCGCTGGGCCGGGCCGACCGCCGCCGCGCCGCCGTCCGTACCCTGGCCGCGGCCGGACTGATCGGCGGCGCGCTGCTCGCCGGGGCGGGTCCGGCGCGCGCCGATCTGCACGTGTTCTGGCCGGTGGTGGACTACCGGGAGCTTGAATTCGAACACAACGGCCTGGTGAGCTTCGGCAAGCCCGGCTCGGGCTTCGACCACGCGCAGAGCTACACCGATGCGGTCGGCTACGGCATCCTGCCGTTCTGGCAAGTGGAGCTGGAAGGCGAGATGCAGGCCGGGCCAGGGCAGAATCTGGTGATGGATGCGGTGACCCTGGAGAACATCTTCCAGCTGACCCAACCCGGCGAATACGACTATAATCTGGGGTTTTTTGCCGAGTTCTCCCGCTCCGTCCTGCGCGGCCAGGCGGGTTCGGTCACCGCCGGTCCGATCGTGCAGAAGGAACTGCCGGACCTGTTCGGCACCAGCACGGTGCACACGCTGAACCTGTTCCTGACCCATGACGTGGGACCCAGCTCGGGCCACGCCACCGGGCTGATCTTCAGCTGGCAGTCGCTGCTGTATGTGCGGCCCTATCTGTCGCCGGCGGTGGAGTTCTACGGCGAAATCCCGGACCTGGGTCATGCCGGAGGCTTCAACCAGCAGCAGGATCTGGCGGGGCCGGTGCTGACCGGGCAGCTGGGGTTCGGGCGCTGGGGGACGGTGAAATACCAGGCCGGGTATCTGTTCGGGCTGACCTCCGCCGCGCCGCGCGGGGCGGTGCGGTGGCAGGTGGAATACGAACTGGCGTTCTGAGGCGGGCTACGGCGCGGCCAAACGCAGCGCGATCGAGCGGGCATGGGCGTGCAGGCCCTCGGCCTCGGCCAGCGCCACCGCGGCGGGGCCGACCGCTTCCAGCGCCGCGCGATCCGCCGCCACCCAGGTGGTGCGCTTGAGAAAATCGAACACCGACAGGCCGGAGGCGAAGCGCGCGGTGCGACCCGTGGGCAACACATGGTTGGGACCGGCAACGTAATCGCCGACCGCCTCGGGGGCGTGGGCGCCGAGGAACACCGCCCCGGCATGGCGGACCGCGGCGAAGACGGGGGCGGGATCGGCGAGCAGCAGTTCCAGATGCTCGGGCGCCAGGCGGTTGACCAGGGCGGTGGCTTCATCCCAGTCGCGCACCAACAGGATGGCGCCATGCGCGTCCCAGCTGGCGCCGGCGATGGCCTGGCGGGGCAAGCTGGGCAGCGTCGCGGCGACCGCGGCGGCCACGGCGTCGGCCAGCGCCGCGCTGTCGGTGATCAGGATGGATTGGGCGGCCTCGTCGTGCTCGGCCTGGGCGAGCAGATCCATCGCCACGACCGCGGCGTCGTTGGCGGCATCGGCGAGAATCACCACCTCCGACGGGCCGGCGATGGAATCGATGCCGACGCGGCCGAACACCTGGCGCTTCGCCTCCGCCACATAGGCGTTGCCGGGGCCGACGATACGATCCACCGGGGCGATGCTGGCGGTGCCATAGGCCAGCGCGCCGATCGCCTGGGCGCCGCCGATGCGGTAGATCTCGGTCACGCCGGCGCGGTGGGCGGCGGCCAGAATCAACGGGTTGGTGATGCCATCGGGGGTGGGCACGCACATCGCGACGCGGCCCACGCCGGCGATGCGGGCCGGGATCGCGTTCATCAGCACCGAAGACGGATACGCCGCCTTGCCGCCCGGCACATACAGCCCCACGGCATCGAGCGCGCCCCAGCGCATCCCGAGCGTCAGGCCGGCCGCGTCGGTCTGCTGCAGATCGGCCGGGCGTTGCGCGCGATGGAACGCCTCGATCCGGGTCGCGGCAAGGTCGAGCGCCGCGGCCAGCGCGGGCGGCACGGCGGCCACGGCAGCGGCGATCTCGGCGGCCGGGATGCGCAGCGTCGCGGGCGTCAGGGTCAGGCGGTCGAACCGGGCGGTGGCCGCGATCACGGCGGCGTCGCCACGGGCGCGGACATCGGCCAGGATCGCCGCGACCGGCCCGCTCACGGCCGCTTCCGTGTCGCGCGCGGCGTTCAGGAACGCCGCGAAGCGTGCTTCGAAGTCAGGCTGTTGCGTGGAAAGCCGGATCATGCGGCCAGCGCGTCGCGGAAGCGGGCGATCCAGGCCCCGATCGCCTCCGGCCGGGTTTTCAGCGCGGTGCGGTTGACGATCAGGCGGGAGGTGATCTCTGCGATCGTCTCGGTCTCCACCAGGCCGTTGGCTTTCAGCGTGGAGCCGGTCTGGACCAAATCGACGATCAACCGGGCCAGCCCGAGGCCCGGGGCCAGTTCCATCGCGCCGGACAGTTCCACCACCTCGGCCTGGATGCCGCGGGCGGCGAAATGGCGGCGGGTGACGGCGGGGTATTTGCTGGCGACGCGCACGCTGGACCAGCGCCCGGGATCGTCGCTTCCGGCGGTCGCGGCGGGTTCCGCGACGGCGATGCGGCAGCGCCCGATCCCGAGATCGAGCGGCGCGTAGATTTCCGGATAATCGAATTCCATCAACACATCCGCGCCGCAGATACCCAGCGCGGCGGCGCCGAAGGCAACGAAAGTGGCGACATCGAACGGGCGCACGCGGACCACGTCCAGCCCCGGATCGTTGGTGGGAAAGCGCAGGCGGCGGCTGGATTCGTCGGTGTAGTCGGGCGCGGGGATGACGCCGGCGCGGGCAAGCAAGGGGCCGCATTCGCCAAGAATCCGGCCCTTGGGCAGGGCGAGGATCAGGGGGGAGTCGGTCTCCTCGCTTGGGGAGGGGGCGGGGAAGGCCGCGGTCATGGCGGGTCGGCTCCGGAGGATGGCGCGGGGTTATAGCGGCCGGAGGGCCGCGGGCGAAGAGGGGGGCGGAATGCGGTGCAAGTCGGAATGGACCGCTGCGGGCGGCAGCGAAATTTTTGTGGATTCTGGTCAGCCTCATCGGCGACCTCTAAAGCCTCGGCTCAGGCGATCCCAGGGCCTCGAACCCATGTG
>DAHWDR010000381.1:0-6440 GCA_027330745.1 Acetobacteraceae bacterium
CGGACAGGAACCCGCAGATCGCCCCGTGCAGCCGGTCCAGCACGTCGTCCTGGCGGCGCACCGCGTCCAGCGCGCGCGGATCGCCCCCGGCCAGGGCGGCGGCGGCGGCGATCAGCATCCGCTCCAGCGCGTCGGTCAGGCGCAGGGCTTCCCGCCCCGCGGCGGCCAGCGCCAGCGCCGGGGAAACCAGCGCGGCCTGGTCCAGATAGCGCGGCTGACCCGGGTCCTCGGCGGCGGGCGGGGCCGGCAGCAGCCGGCGCAGCAGCGCGGCGTAGGGGCCCAGAAGCGGCAGCGCCAGCACCGCCAGCGCCAGGTTGAACGCGGTATGCAGATCCGCCACCGCGCGCGCCGAGGCCGGGAAGCGGCCGAGCGTGCCCAGCAGCGCCATGCCCGCCGCCGCCCCCACGGCCCGGAGCAGCAACATCCCGATCGGCACCCGCCGCGCCGCCCAGCCCTCGCCGCCCGACTCCAGCACCGGGTTCACCGCGCTGCCCAGATTGGCCCCGAACACCATCGCCGCCGCGGCCGGGGCCGCCAGCACCCCGTGACCGGTAAACGACATCACCACCAGCACCACCGCCACCGAGGAATGCGCCGCCCAGGCCGCCAGGCCCGCCAGCACCAGACCGGCCAGCGGATAGGCCGCCAGCACCGCCCGCACCGGCCCGGTCACCGCCACGCCGGACGCCAGCCCGGACATCCGGTGCAGCGCCAGCAGGATCAGGCCGAGCCCGATCGCCACCCGCCCCAGATCCCGCCCGCGGCTTTCCCCGCCGCGACGGAACAGCACGACGCCAAGCAGCAACAGCGCCGGCGCCACCCCGGCGATATCGAAGGACAGAAGCTGCACGATCAGCGTGCTGCCCAGATTGGCCCCCAGCATCGCCGCCAACGCCGGTTCCAGCGCCATCGCGCCGCCGGCGGCGAAACCGGCCACCATCAGCCCGGTCGCGGTGCTGCTTTGCAAAATCGCGGTGACGCCCAGGCCCGCCGCGAACGCCGCCAGGCGCCGGCGCAGCGCGCCGCGCAGCAGGCGGCGCAGGCCGGGGCCGAAGCCGCGCTGCACGCCGGTTTGCACCATGCGCACGCCCCACAGCAGCAGCGCGGCCATGCCCGCCAGATCGAGCGCGCGTTGGAATCCACCCATGCGGATAGCATTCTCTTTGTGCCAACGTGGTGCAATCCGCCGCTTGCCCGCCCGGTTCCGCTGGGCCACACAGGCCGCCTGATGCCGCCGCCCCGCCCATGACCAAAGCCCCCACACCCCGCGCCGCGCCCGGCCGCCGCGCCGCGCCGCCGCGCAAGCCGGAACGCGACCTGCTCGCCGCCGCCCCTCCCCCGGCCTTCGTGCCCCCCGCCTTTATACCTCTGACCACCGACCGCCTGACATTGCGCGCCCTCCGCGCCGACGACGCCGGACCGTTGCATCGCTTGATCGACGATTGGGAAGTGCTGCGCAGTCTCGCCAACCTGGACTACCCGTACCCCCGCGCCCTGGCCGATGAATGGATCGCCGGAACGGAAGCGGATCTGGCCGCCGGCCGCGCCTTCCACCTGGCGATCACCGGGCGCGAGGGGGGAACCGAGATGTTGCTCGGGGTGGTCGGCCTGACCCTGGACCCGGGCGCGCGGGTCGCGCGCCTGGGCTACTGGGTCGGCCGTCGTTTCTGGGGCCACGGCGTCGCCACCGAGGCCGCCGGGCGGCTCGCCCGCTGGGCGCTGGCAAATCTGGACCTGGAGCGCCTGGAAGCGACGGTCACCGAGGACAATCCCGCCTCGCAGGCGGTGCTGCGCCGGGTGGGGTTTGTCGAGACCGGCCGGTCGCTGGCCACGTTCCGCGCCCGTGCCGGGCAGCTCCCGGTGGTGCATCTGACCGCCACGCGCGAGGCGCTGTTCGCCGCCGCCGCCGCGCCCAATGCCGTCACGTCCAATGCCGACGCACCCAATGCCGACGCCGGCCGGAAGCTGCTTCTGGTGGCCGCCTGCGCGCTGATCGATCGCGACGGGCGCATCCTGCTAACCCGCCGGCCGGAGGGGAAATCCATGGCGGGACTGTGGGAGTTCCCGGGCGGCAAGCTCGCCCCGGGCGAAACCCCCGAGACCGCACTGATCCGCGAATTGCGCGAGGAACTGGGGATCGACGTCACCGCATCCTGTCTCGGCGCTTTCGCCTTCGCCTCCCACGCGTACGAAACCTTCCACCTGCTGATGCCGCTGTTTCTATGCCGGCGCTGGAAGGGCATCCCGCGTGGGCGGGAGGGTCAGGCGCTCACCTGGGTCCGCCCGGATCGCCTCGGCGAGTACCAGATGCCGCCGGCCGACAAGCCGCTGATCCCGCTGTTGCGCGAATTTCTGTAGGAGAAGCCATGTCCTCCCCCACCCCGTCCCCCACCGCCGCGGTCCTGGTGATCGGCAACGAGATTCTGTCGGGCCGCACCCAGGATGTGAACCTGCGCTTCCTCGCCCAGGGGCTGGCCGCCCGCGGCATCCGCTTGATCGAGGCGCGTGTGATCCCCGATATCGCCGCCGTGATCATCGGCACCGTCAATGAACTGCGCGCGCGGGTGGATGTGTTGATCACCACCGGTGGAATCGGACCGACGCATGACGATATCACCTCGGAATGTATCGCCGCCGCGTTCGGCGTGCCGTGGGAACCGCATCCCGAGGCGTGGGCGCGGATGGAAGCCAGCTACCAGCCGGGCGAGTTCAACGCCGCGCGACAGCGCATGGCGACGATGCCGCGCGGGGCCGGGCTGATCGACAACGCGATCTCGATCGCGCCCGGGTTCTCGATCGGCAATGTGCACGTGATGGCCGGCGTGCCGCGGATCATGCAGGCGATGTTCGCGACCCTGGCGCCGCGCCTGCCCGGGGGCACGCCGATCGCGGCGCGCGCGGTGTACGCGCTGGGCGCGGCGGAAGGGCGGATCGCGCAAGGACTGGCGGAGGTCCAGGCGCGCTATCCGCTCGCCGATCTGGGCAGCTACCCGTTCTATCGACCGGCGGGGAACGGGGTCGCGATTGTCGCCAAGGGAACCGAGACCGCAATGCTGGACGCGGCGATTGCGGAGGTGACGGCGCTGTTCCTGGCACTTGGATACACCCCGGAGGCGGGCGAGCCGCCAGCGGCGTAGCCCGGGCCGGCCGCAACGGCGACCGGGGCGGACAAGCCGCCGGTCGCCGCTGCTATCGGAGGCTCAGGACGCCGCCGCTGGAGAAGATGCCGCCGCGGCGCGCCAGCATCGGCTCGCGATGCTATTCACGCTTCTCCGCGATCGGATGCGCGCACCACGATCAGAGCCCGAGACCGGGCGTGGACCTGGCGTAATAATCGTCCACCTGACGGCCATATTCGCCGCTGCCCCAGTCCGGCGTGTCGCTGGACGCATAGGCCGGCCCGCCCTGAAGATATTTCGGGTCCAGGTCGGTCACATATCCGCCAAGGTGCTCGTCATAGGTCAGTACATGCCAGGGCAGCGGATGATAGTTCTGGCCCATCCCCAGGAACCCGCCGAACGCCATGATGGCGTAGTCCACCTTGCCGCTCGGCTTGTCGATCATCACATCGTAGATCGACCCGAGCGAATCACCCTGGCGATTGTAGACGTTGGTGCCGTTCACCTTGCTGGCGGCGATCAGACTGCGCGTTTCGTCGCGCGACGTATCAGCGTTGATGGCGGCTGACGACGTGTGTCGCGAACTCGCCGCGTTCTGCATCGCCGTGCCTTGGGTTTGTGTGCTCATTCCACGATCTCCTGCTGCGTTTCGAGCGCGGCATCGCGCGCTCATCGGACCCGACACGTGGTCGCTCGGCCGACGATTACCACGCAGCACAGGGATGACGTTGTAGTGAGATCGCAGGCCGTGGCGCGGGCGTCCGAGCCGCCGACATTGAGTAGTTTCCGGTGCTGCACACTACAATGAGAACCCACATATGCCGGAGGTATCGGATCACCGGCCCAGGCGTACAGCGTTCGCCGCCCGGTCGTGGATCCAATGCACCGGAGTTCCAAATCCGACCGGTCGGTACCTCACCTCAGGAGTTTCCCCATGTCCAAGTTCCATGCACTCAGTGCCGCGGTCGCGCTGGCCGGCGTCTTGTCGATCCCGGCGCTGGCCGCAACGCAAACGGTGGCAACCGCCCCGCAGGCGCCGATGGGCACGACGGCTGCCCAGACCCCAACCCCCATGACGGGCGCAGGTGCCACCCGGGCGACCGGCACTCTGCACGAAACCCACGGCATGTGGCGCTCCGCGGCGCTGGTCGGCGCAACGGTCTATAACGGGTCCGGCACGAGCATCGGAGAGATCTCGAATCTGCTGATTTCGCCGAGCGGAACGGTGTCCACGGCGGTGCTTTCGGTGGGCGGGTTCCTCGGCATGGGCAGCAAGCTGATCGCGATGCCGTATAGCGCATTGCGATTCGTGCCAAGCCATAACAACGGCAACACGACCGGGGCCGTTACGCCGCAAGCGTCGCCGGCCCCCATGGCGGCCGGCACGGCGCCCGCGCCGAACCAGGTGGCGATGGCGCGCACCGGCACCAACCACGCCAGCCCGGCTTGGGCCGCGCGCGTGAATTACAGTGTGATCCTGCCCAACTCCACCAAGGCGTCGTTGACGAAAATGCCGGCTTTCACCTACCGCGGCTGATCCGACGTCACGGGCGTCCGCGCATCGCTCCCAACCGATCGGGACGATGGGCGGACCCCCGTGGGCCTCGGGTCCGTCGCTTGGCCCCGGCTCCATCGCGCCCGCGTCGCTGTTGGCCTCGCCTGAGTAGTTTCCGTATCTATCTTCTTGGTTCTGCCAGCGTCCAAAAGGGTACTGCCGGACCGGCCGACCGGGCAATCGACATGCCGAGCGACCCAAACGGCGCAGCCAAATGGGGCGTACCCAGATCGGCTGCTCCGGCGACCACCTGTTCGATTCCAAAGGAGGCGCACATGCTCGCGTTCCATTCCGTCGGTGCCGCCATCGCCCTGGCTGGCGTGCTGGCGATCCCGACGCTGGAGACGATGCCGATCGCCGATCGGGTCGCCCCGCCAGTCGGCGGCTCGGCCGCCGTCATGCCCACCACGGCGACGACGGGCATGGTGGTCAAAGGCCCGGCCGGCACGCTCCATCGGACCCACGGCCTGTGGCGTTCCGCCAGCCTGGTGGGTGCGACTGTTTATACCGTCTCGGGAGAGAATGTCGGCACGATCTCGAACCTCCTGATCTCGCCGCGCGGCGGCGTGTCGATGGCGGTACTTTCGGTGGGCGGATTCCTCGGCGTCGGTAACAAATTGGTCGAAGTGCCGTTCAGCGCGCTGCGTTTCGTGCGCAGCGTGAACAACCGCACCGCGGCCGGCGCTACCACGCCCGCCA
This sequence comes from Acetobacteraceae bacterium, assembly GCA_027330745.1. Classification (GTDB taxonomy): domain Bacteria; phylum Pseudomonadota; class Alphaproteobacteria; order Acetobacterales; family Acetobacteraceae; genus JAJZVS01. The sequence continues at coordinate 5,374 of DAHWDR010000381.1, forward strand.
CCGCGGCACCCAGCCAGGCGGCACTGGCTGCGACCGCCACGCCGCATCCCGCCAAGTCCTGGAAGGCGCGCACCGACTACAGCGTGGTCTTGCCGGATTCCAGCAAGGCCGCGCTGACGAGGATGGCCACGTTCAGCTACCGAGGCTGATCCCGGTTGCGCCGGAACAAGAAGCGGGGCACATCGCGCCCATGCGCGCGCCGTCCCACCGCCCCGCCGCTTTGCTGACCGCGCTCGCCGCCGCCGCGGCGATGGCGGTGGCGTTGCTGGTCCAGAACCTGGGCGGGATCGTGCCCTGTGCCCTGTGCCTGGTGGAACGCTGGCCGTGGCGCCTGGCGATCGGGTTCTCGGTCCTGGCGCTGCTGCTGCCGCGCAGCCTGGGGCGGGCGCTGTTGTGGCTGACGGTCGTGGATCTGGCCGCCGGGGCCGCCACGGCGTTCGTCCATGTCGGCGTGGAATGGGGTCTCTGGCCCAGCCCGCTGCCGGAATGCGCGGCGCCGTCGCTGGGGCATGGCTCGATCGCGCAGCGCCTCGCCGCGATGCCCGCGCTGCCGTCCAAGCCCTGCGACGCGGCCACGTATCTGATCCCGCATGTGCCGCTGTCGATGGCGGCGATGAACCTGGTCTACGCCGTGATCGTTGCCGTCACGCTGGCCACGGCCCTTTCCCGCACCGCGCGGCGCCGGCGATGACCCTGCCAGGCGACCCCTCCCCGGCCGCGTCCGAGGCGCGCATGATCCGCGTCGATCACGCCGGCGAATACGGCGCCGTGCGCATCTATCAGGGCCAGCGCGCGGTGCTGGGGCGCGGCGCCTCCGGTCCGGCGCTGGCGCATATGCAGGCGCAGGAGGAAGCGCATCTGGCCCGCTTCACCGCGCTGATCGCGGAACGCCGCGTGCGCCCCACCGCGCTGCTGCCGCTGTGGCACCTGGCCGGGTTCGCGCTGGGTGCCGCCACCGCCGCGCTGGGACCGGCCGCCGCCATGGCCTGCACCGTCGCGGTGGAAGAAGAAATCTCCGCCCATTATGCCCGCCAGGAAGCGGCCCTGGCCGCGACCGACCCCGCGCT
>DAHWDR010000394.1:0-1748 GCA_027330745.1 Acetobacteraceae bacterium
TACATGCGCGGCTCGCTGTCGGCGAGCCAATCCGAGATCACCTGGGTCCTGACCTCGTACGTCATCGCCGCGGCGGTGATGACCGCCCCGGTCGGCTGGCTTGCGGTCCGGTTCGGGCGCAAGCGGCTGTTCATCACCTGCCTGATCGGCTTCACCGCTGCGTCCATGCTGTGCGGCGCGGCCGAGACGCTGGATCAGATCGTGGCGTTCCGGCTGTTGCAGGGGATGTGCGGGGCGGCGCTGGTGCCGCTGTCGCAGGCGACGATGCTGGATATCTACCCGTTCTCGAAGCGCGCCTTCGCGATGGCGATCTTCTCTTCCGGCGTGATGGCCGGGCCGATCCTGGGGCCGGAGCTGGGTGGCTGGCTGACCCAGGCCTATAGCTGGCGCTACGTCTTCTACGTCAATCTGCCATTCGGCATCCTGGCGGTGATCGGGCTCGCGCTGTTCATGCCGCGCGCGCCGCTGCGCCCGGAGCTGCGCTTCGACTGGCGCGGCTTCCTGGTGCTGGCGATGGGCATCGGCGCGTTGCAGCTGATGCTGGATCGCGGCCAGGAACGCGGCTGGTTCGGCGCGAACGAGATCGTGATCGAGGCGACCTTGGCGGGCCTCGGGTTGTTCCTGTTCGTGGTGCACATGTTCACCGCGCGCAAGCCGTTCCTGCCGGTTGCCGTGTTCAAGGACCGCAATTTCGCCGCCGCGATGCTGCTGCTGTTGTGCACCACCAGCGTGATGCTCTCCACCACCGCGCTGCTGGCGCCGTATCTGGAGACGCTGGCCAACTACCCGGTGCAGACCGCGGGCTTCGCGCTGTCGCCGCGCGGGCTCGGCACCATGACGGCGATGTTCTTCGCCAGCTGGCTGTCGAAATATGTCGATCAGCGCAAGATCATGGCGGCCGGGCTGGTGCTGCTGGGGTTCATGCTGCATTCCATCAGCTATTGGACCCCGGACGTGAGCGAGCGGCAGATGATGCTGACCCTGGTGGGGCAGGGGTTCTCGGTCGGGCTGATCTTCAATCCGGTCACCGTGATCGCCTTCGTCACCCTGCCGGCGCAGCTGCGCGGGGATGCGGCGGCGTTGCAGGCATTGACGCGCAATCTGGGCCAGGCGATCGGCATTTCCATCACCACCTTCATGCTGGCGCGCAGCGAGCAGACCTCGCATGCCGATATCGTCGGCCGGATCACCCCGTTCGACCGGTTGTTGCAGGGGCATACGGCGGTGGCGCGGGCCTATGATCCGCTCACCCGGCACGGCGCGGCGCTGCTGAACGCGGCGGTCAACCGGCAGGCCGAGATCATCGCCTATAATAATGATTTCCACGTGATGGCGTTCGTGGTGATCCCGCCGCTGCTGATGCTGTTCCTGCTGCGCCGGGCGCGACCGCGCCAAGCGGCGGAGTAGCGCTCTATTCCTTGATCCCACCCGCCATCGCGCCGCTGACCAGGTACGAGCGGACGAAAAACGTGAACACCAGGACCGGCAGCAGCACCAGCACGCCGGCGGCGGCGATCTTGCCCCACTCCCAGCCGGCATACTGCATGAAATTGACGATCGCGACCGGCGCCGTCATGGCATGGGTCCGGGTCAGGATCAGAGCGAAAAAGAAATCGTTCCACGACATGATGAAACACAGGATACCGGTCGCCGCGACCCCGGGGGCGGTCAGCGGCAGGGTGACGCGCAGGAATGTGGACCACACCCCGGCGCCGTCGATCCAGGCGGCTTCCTCCAGCGCAACCGGG
>DAHWDR010000395.1:0-1743 GCA_027330745.1 Acetobacteraceae bacterium
GGGACACGCGCCTACCCAGTTCGCGCGGTTTCCGCTACCACCACGGGGATCGGTGCCGCGCCGGACCGGCGCGCGCTGCCACAGGGAGAAGGCGCAACATCCATGGCAACCACGCAATCATTTCCGCATCGCGCGCTGGGCCGCGCGGGCCTGACCGTCGCCACGATCGGCCTCGGCTGCATGTCGCTCTCCGGCATCTACGGGGAGGCCGAGGACGCGACCTCGGAAGACCTGATCCGCGCGGCGATCGATCGCGGCGTGGATCATCTGGACAGTTCCGACATGTATGGCTGGGGCCATAACGAGACGGTGGTCGGCCGCGCCATCAAGGGCCGCCGCGACCGGGTGGTGCTGGCGACCAAGTTCGGCCAGACCCAGAACCCCGGCGGGCCGAACGGCGTCAATGGCCGGCCCGACTACGTGATCGCCGCCTGCGAGGCGAGCCTGAAGCGCCTGAACGAGGACGTGATCGATCTGTATTACCAGCATCGCGTCGATCCGAATGTTCCGGTCGAGGACACGGTGGGCGCGATGGCGAAGCTGGTCGAACAAGGGAAGGTTCGCTTCCTGGGCCTGTCGGAGGCCCATCCCGACCGGATCCGCCGCGCCCACGCGGTCCACCCGATCGCGGCGGTGCAGACCGAATACTCGCTGCTGTATCGGACCGAGGCCGAGGAGACGCGCCGGACCACGCGCGAACTGGGGATCGGCTTCGTCGCCTATGCGCCGCTGGGGCGCGGCTTCCTGACCGGGGCGATCCGCGACTTCGCCGATGTGGACGGAAGGCGCGCGGCGCATCCGCGGTTCCAGGAAGCGAATTTCGCCGCCAACCGCGCGCTGGTGGCGAAGATCGAGGCGCTGGCCGCAGCCAAGGGCTGCACGCCGGCGCAGCTGACGCTGGCCTGGCTGCTGGCGCAGGGCGATGACGTGGTGGCCATCCCCGGCACCCGCTACCTGCCGCGGCTGGAGGAGAATCTGGGGGGGCTGACGGTGCGGCTCGACGCCGCCGAGGCGACGGAGATTTCGGCGCTGGTGCCGCCCGAGGCGGTGGCCGGCACCCGCTATCCGGCTGGCGGGATGAAGGGGGTGTATCTGTAGGGCTCGCCCCAGGGATCGCCCCAGGGATCTCCGCATGGATCTTTGCCCTGGGGGCAAGGAGGGAACCGTCGCCGGAGCGTCGCGTGCCAGCTCCGTTGCGGGTCCGCCGACGGTCGGGATGTCGTTGCGGGCAACCGGCGAAATATCTTCCGTAACCGATAGCCCGGGTCGGCGCGATGCCCGCTACGCCCGGCGGACCGCCGCGCCTGGCCGCGCCAGCCGCGCCATGTCCTGCTCGATCCGCTCCAGGAACAGGCGCGCCTCCTGCCGCCGCGCCAGATCGCGCGCGGCGGCGAAATCCGCGTCCGCCGCCACGCCGTCCCCCGCGGCCAGCCGCAGATGGGCGCGAAGGCGCAGTAACTCCGCGCCCATCCAGAGCTCGCCCTGCGCGAAGCCCAGCTCCGCCAGCGCGAGGCTGCGCGCCGCCTCCTCGGTGCGTCCGGCGCGGATGCAGGCATCGGCATGCACGATGTACCATGCGTTCGAGAACGCATGGCTGTCCTCCAGTCGGTCGATCCCGGTGCGCGCAAGGGCGAAGCCGGCCGCCGCGCGTCCCTCGGCCACCGCGGCGAGGCCGGCGAACAACTCCGCGTGGCCACGCCAGTAGTGCAGTTCCTCGCTCTCGGTCAGCTGCGTCATCTCTTC
>DAHWDR010000410.1:0-3018 GCA_027330745.1 Acetobacteraceae bacterium
TCGCACCACGCTTTGCGGCAGGCCGCGCGCCTTGGCCACAAGCGGCACCTGGAACAGCGCGCCGGCCGGGGTGATGTCGGGGTCGAGGCCGCTCGCGGAACTGGTCACGAGATCGACCGGGATCGGCGTGCCGGGGTTCTGCGCGGCCAGCGCCGCCGCCCGTGCCTGCACGTGCCGGACCAGATCCTTGGACGTCGGGCCGAGGTTGGAACCGCCCGAGTTGACGGCGTTGTAAGGGTCGGCGACGGTCTTGGACGGATCCTTTGGGTCCGGCCCGGTGGTCGCCGACGGACGGCCATGGAAATACCGGGCGGAGGTGAAATTCTGCCCGATCAGCCCCGAGCCGATTACCCTCCCGTCGCGCCGGATCAGGCTGCCGTTCGCCTGCCAGGGGAACACAAGCTGGGCGATGCCGGTGATCGCAAGCGGATAGGCCAGGCCGGTCAGCACCGTCATGGCCAGGATCATCACGATCGCGGGGCGAATATGTTTCATCGGTGTTTTCCTCAGGCCAGGTGCAACGCGACAACAAGCATATCGATCAGCTTGATGCCGGCGAACGGCACGGCGATGCCGCCGAGCCCATACAGCAACAGGTTGCGGCGCAGGATCGCCGCCGCCCCGATCGGGCGGTAGGCGACGCCGCGCAGCGCAAGCGGGATCAGCGCCACGATCACCAGCGCGTTGAAGATGATCGCCGACAGGATCGCGCTTTGCGGGGAGCCGAGATGCATCACGTTCAGCGCCTGCAACCGCGGATAGAAGGCGATGAACATGGCCGGCACCATCGCGAAATACTTTGCCACGTCGTTGGCGATTGAGAACGTCGTCAGCGCGCCCCGGGTCATCAGCAATTGCTTGCCGATCTCCACGATCTCGATCAGCTTGGTGGGATCGCTGTCGAGATCGACCATGTTGCCGGCCTCGCGCGCGGCCATGGTACCGGTGTTCATCGCTACGCCCACATCGGCCTGCGCCAGCGCCGGGGCGTCGTTGGTGCCGTCGCCGCACATCGCGACCAGCTTGCCCTGGGCCTGCTCGTCGCGGATCAGCTTGAGCTTGTCCTCGGGCGTTGCTTGGGCGAGGAAATCGTCGACGCCGGCTTCCGCGGCGATCGCGGCGGCGGTCAGCGGATTGTCGCCGGTGATCATCACCGTGCGGATGCCCATCCGGCGCAGCTCGGCGAAGCGCTCGCGGATGCCGCCCTTGACGATGTCCTTCAGATAGATGACGCCGAGCAAGTTTCCGTCGCGCGCCACGGCCAGGGGCGTGCCGCCGGCCTTGGCGATCTTCTCGGCCTTCGCGGTCAGTTCGCGTACCGCCCCGTCAGCGCCGTTGCGGTCGCGCATGAGCGCCAGCACCGCATCGACTGCGCCCTTGCGGATGGATGAGGTGTCGAAATCGATTCCCGACAGCCTTGTCTGCGCGGAGAAAGGAATGAACCGCGCCCCGGCCGGCGCCATCTCGCGTCCGCGGATGCCGTATTTCTCCTTCGCCAGCACGACGATCGAGCGCCCCTCCGGCGTCTCGTCCGGCAGCGAGGCGAGTTGCGCGGCATCGGCCAGTTCCGCCGCGGTCACGCCGCGCACGGGGAAGAACTCCGTGGCCTGGCGGTTGCCGAGCGTGATGGTGCCGGTTTTGTCAAGCAGCAGCGTATCGACATCGCCGGCGGCTTCCACCGCGCGGCCGGACATGGCGAGCACGTTGAACCGCACCAGCCGGTCCATCCCGGCGATGCCGATCGCGGACAGCAACGCGCCGATCGTGGTCGGGATCAGCGCCACGAACAGCGCGACCAGGACCACCACCGAGACTCGCCCCCCCGCATAGGCGGCGAAGCTTGGGATCGTCGCCACCACGATGACGAAGATGATCGTCAGACCGGCAAGCAGGATATTCAGCGCGATCTCGTTCGGTGTCTTCTGCCGCTCCGCGCCTTCCACCAGCGCGATCATGCGGTCGAGGAAAGTCGAACCCTGCGCGGCGGTAATGCGGACCGTGATCCAGTCCGACAATACGCGCGTCCCGCCGGTGACCGCCGAGCGGTCGCCGCCGCTTTCGCGGATCACCGGCGCCGATTCCCCCGTGATCGCCGATTCATCGACCGAGGCGATGCCCTCGATCACCTCGCCATCGCTCGGGATCAGATCGCCGGCTTCGATCAGGACGATATCGCCGGGTTTGAGATCGGCGGCGGCGGCTGGTTCGTAGAGACCCTTCGGGTCGTAGGCGCCGCTGCTATCGGGCAGCAGGCGCTTGGCGGGGGTTTCGGTGCGCGTCCGGCGCAGCGCCGCGGCCTGCGCCTTGCCGCGCCCTTCCGCCACCGCTTCGGCGAAATTGGCGAACAGCACCGTGAGCCAGAGCCAGAACACAATCTGGAGGCTGAAGCCGGTATGCGCACTGCCGGCGAACACCCCGCGCAAGGCGACGATGGTGGTCAACGCGGCCACCGTTTCGACCACGAACATGACCGGATTGTGGATCATGATCCGCGGGTTCAGCTTGGCGAGGGCGACTTTCAGCGCCGGGATCAGGATCGCGGGGTCCAGCACGCTGGATCGCGCGCCGCGCGGATGGGCACGAAGATTCATCTGGGTCACCGTGTTCAGGACAACGTGCCGTGCAGCAGGGCGTAATGTTCGACGATCGGGCCGAGCGCGACGGCGGGGAAAAAGATCAGCCCGCCGGTGATCAGGATCACGCCGATCACCAGGCCGACGAACAGCGGGCTCGTGGTCGGAAAGGTGCCGAGCGAGGCGGGCACGATCTTCTTGCGCGCCAACGACCCGGCGATCGCCAGCATCGGCACGATCATCATGAAGCGGCCGATGAACATCGCCAGTCCCAACGTGTCGTTCCAGAACGGCACGTTGGCGGACAGGCCGGCGAAGGCGCTGCCGTTGTTGCCGGTGGCGGAGGTGTAGGCATACAACGCCTCGGTGAATCCATGCGGGCCGGCGTTCTCCAGCGCGGCCATGCCGACCGGCAGCACCACCGCCAGCGCGGTGAATCCCAGGA
>DAHWDR010000323.1:0-13671 GCA_027330745.1 Acetobacteraceae bacterium
ATCTCAAGCATTCTGACGGGCCAGGAACTTGGCGCCGAGATAGGCCTCGATCACCGTCGGATTCTCCATCACATCGCGCGGCGCGCCTTCCGCCAGAACGCGACCATGGTCCAGCACCAGGAAGCGATCCGCCAGCCGCAGCATGGCGTGCATCGTGTGCTCGATGATGATGATGGTCATCCCGCCGTCGCGCAGCCGGCGCAGCACGGCCAGCAATTCGTCGCATTCCTCCCGCCCCAGCCCGGCCAGGGTTTCATCCAGCAGCAGCAGCCGCGGCGCGCCGGCCAGGGCGCGGGCCAGTTCCATCAGCCGCAGATCCTTGTTGGTCAGTTCGCCCGCGGGCCGGGCGGCGTGATGGGCAAGGCCCACCGCTTCCAGCGCCGCCTCCGCAGCACAAGCGGCCGCGATGTCGTCCAGCCCCGCGCCATAGGCGGCGACGATGACGTTTTCCATCAGCCCGAGGCGCGGGAAGCTGCGTACCACCTGGAACGTCCGCCCGATGCCCAGCCGGGCGATGCGATGCACCTTGCGCCCGCGCAACTCGACGCCGCCAAACCGCGCCGAACCGGCATCCGCCGCCAGCACGCCGTTGAGCAGGTTGAACAGCGTCGTCTTGCCGGCCCCGTTCGGGCCGATGATCCCCAGGATCTCGCCGCCGCGCACTTGAAACGTCACGTCCTGCACCGCGCGCAGACCGCCGAAGGATTTCGACAAGCCGCGCACCTCCAACAACACATCCCCGGCGGGCGGCGCCGATGCGGGCGTGGGCTGCGCGCGCGGCACCGGCGGCGGCGGAGCGGGGCGGAAGAAGCGGTCGCGGAAGGTCCAGAACAGGCCCTCGGGCGCGGCCAGCATGATGGCGATGATGGCGACCCCGTACACCACACCCTGGATGCCGGGGACGATACTCCCCAGCTTCGCGTTCAAGGTTTCCGCCAGCGGGATCAGCACGGCCGCGCCGATCACCGGCCCCCACACCGTGCCGACGCCGCCGAACAACGTGACCACCAGCGCCTGCGCCGAAACGATCACGCTGAACACGGAATCGGGCGTCACCACCAGCAGAACGCACGCATACAGCCCGCCGGCGGCGGCCGAGATCGCGCCGCTGGCAACCAGCCCGCGCAGCTTCCACCGCCACGTGTCGAGCCCCGCCGCCTCGGCCGCCAGCTCGTTCTGCCGGATCGCCAGCAATGCCAGGCCGAAGCGGGAGTTTTCCACCAGCAGCCCGGCGATCATGGCGACCACGAACAGACCCAGCGCCACCAGCGTGGACAGCAGCGGATTGACGAATTGCAGGAACAGCACCGGATGATCGCGGTGCATCGGCAGCGGCACTTCCTGGAATCCCAGATATTCCAGCACGTAGAGAATCGCCAGCGGATAGGCCAGCATCGACAATGCGAAATAGTGCCCGCGCAGGCGGAACGTGGGCAGCCCGATCAGTACCGCCGCGACCGCCCCCAGCACCATGCCCAGCGGAATGCCCAGCCAGGGCGTCAGATGCCAATAGACCAGCGCCAGGGTCACGGTGTACGCGCCGATGCCGAAGAACGACGCGTGCCCGAACGACACCAGCCCGCTCATGCCGGAAAACAGGTTCCATCCCAGACCCAGCGCCGCCCAGATCGGCACCAGAGTCAGGATCAGCTGATAGTAGCTGTCATGCACCAAGCTGGCGCCCAGCGCATAGACCGCCACGATCACCGCCAGCGCGATGCCGTCCCGGCGCAGCTTGCGCGCGCCGCCGATTCTCATGCCCGTTCCGCCGAGCGGCCGAACAGACCTTCCGGCCGCAACCCGACGATCAGCAGGAACACGACGAAGATCGCCGCGTTCTGCAGCTGCGGCGGCAGGACCAGCGCCGAGACCTGCTGCACGAATCCCACCGTCAGCCCGCCCCAGAACGCACCCAGGATGCTGCCCATGCCACCCAGTACCACGCCGGAATACATGATGATGACGTAATCGAGCCCGACGAACGGGGTGAAGGTCAGATAGGTCGCCATCAGTCCGCCCGCGATCGCGGTGATCCCGGCGCCAAGGCCGAACGCGATCCGGTAGGCCCGATCGACATCGATGCCCATATAGGTCGCCGCGACCGGATTATCCGCCGCCGCGCGCAGCGCCCGGCCGAGCGTGGTCCGTTCCATCACCAGCCACAGCGCGATCGCCACCACGATCGCCACGCCGCAGGCATAGACACGGGCCTGGTTGAGGAACAGCAGCGCCCCGCCCGGAAACGGGCCCAGAATGAACGCGCGGGCGGAAAGCGGGGTCAGGATGCTCTGCGGCGTGGAGCCGAACACGATCAGCCCCCCGTTCTGCAGGATCAGCGAAATCCCCAACGTCACGATCAGCTGTCCGAACCCGCCCTGATCCAACCGCCCGGCCGTCGACAACCCGGAGACATGGGAGATCAGGAACCGGTGCAACAACGCACCGCCGCCGAACAGGATCGGCCCGGCCAGGATCGCCGCCACGAACGGCCCGACGAACGGCCCGAAAATCCCGAGCGCGACGAACCCGGCCATCAGATAGACGCTGATATACATGCCGAGCATCAGTAGCTCGCCCTGAGCGAAATTGATCACTTTCATGATGCCGAAGATCAGCCCGAGTCCGCTGCACATCAGCCCATAAAGGCAGCCGATGACCAGACCGGCCGCAACCGCGTTCAGAATGTTCTCGAACAACCCGCTCCCCCTTTGGCGCCGGTTATCCGGGCCTTCTATGTCGGCAACGACCAGCCATGCGCCAGCCGCCCGAGATGCCGTTCCGGTTCCCCGGACCACAGCACCACGCCATCCTGCGCTACCCCGGCGGCGGACGCCACCCCCTGCACCACCAGCCCATCCGCCGCCACTGCGCGATAGGTGCTGTGGTGGTGCCCATGCACGATCAGCCGCGCCCCCATCGCGCGGGCCAGCGCATCCAGCGGGGATTTGCCGGCCGGATGGGCAGACGGCGCCTCGTGGGTTACCAGAATGTCGGCGCGCTGCGCGGCCAGGCGGTCGCAATCCTCCGGCCAGATCGCCAGCGTGCCCAGGGAAGCCGCCAGCGCCGCCAGATGCGCCTCCGGCCAGTGCGGCCCGATCCCGCGCAGATCGGCGGCAAGCTCGGCCCGCGCGCGCAGACGCGGCGGCTCGGGCGGTTCCCAGATACGCGGTCGGAACGTTCCGCCCAGCCCGGCGATGCGCAGCCCGGCGATCTGCGCCACGCGCCCATGCAAGGCGCCGGCGGCGGTCTGCGGATTGCACGCCGGATCGGTGAGGTTGGCCCACATCTCCGGCCCGCCATCGGCGTCGTGATTGCCGAAAATCCAGTGCAGTGCGATCCCGCGCGCGCGCAGCGGGGCGGTCAGCGCATCCAGCGGGCGGTCGCACTGCATGTCGCCCAGCAGCACCGCTGCGTCCGGCGGCGTCGCCAGCGCCGCAAGCCCCGCCGCCACCAGATCCCAGCGCTGATGGACATCGCCGATGAAGACGATGCTCACGCCTTACCCGACTGCACTTGACGCGCTCCCGACCCGCTACCTACCGTCCGGTAACAGAGGCCGCGCAGCGCGGCAACACAGGATGGATCGCGGCGTGGATCAGATCAACGAGACCGAAACAATTCTCGACCGCCTGACGCGCACCGCGCGGCGGCGGGAAACACCGTGCGGCGCCGGGCGGATGGTCTGGCACAGCTGGGGCGAAGGCGAGCCGCTGGTGCTGCTGCATGGCGGCAGCGGATCGTGGCGCCACTGGGTACGCAACATTCCGCATTTCGCGCGCACGCGCCAGGTCATCGCGCCCGACCTGCCGGGGCTGGGGGAGTCCGATCTGCCGCCCGAACCCGACAACCCGCCGGCCATGGCCGCGATCCTGGCCACCGGCCTCGCCCATCTGGACCACTACGATCTGTGCGGCTTTTCGTTCGGCGGGGTCATGGCCGGCTGCCTCGCCGCGACCGCGGGCCGCCGGGTCCGCAGCCTGACCATCGTCGGCTCGGGCGGGCTGGGTCTGCCGCGCGGGACCACCGCGCTGATGAAAGTCCGCCACCTGGACGGCGCCGCGCGCGAAGCGGCGCATCGCGCCAACCTGGCCGCGCTGATGATCGCCGATCTTACGCGGATCGATTCTCTGGCGCTGGCGATCCAGGACTGGAACACGCGGCATTCGCGGTTGAAATCGCCGGCGATCTCGCGCGGGACATGGCTGCGCGACGCGCTGGTGAATGTCGCTGCGCCGGTGGGCGGGATCTGGGGGGCGCTTGATGCGACCTCGCTGCCCGATATCGACGCGCGCGCCGCCGCGCTGCGCGCGCACCACCCGGAACTGCGCTTTGTCGCCATCCAGGGCGCCGGCCACTGGGTGGCCTATGAAGCGGCGGAGATGTTCAACGCCGCGCTGGCGCGGATGCTGGAGGCATGATGAGCAAGCCCGGAATGCTCGCCGGTGTGCGGGTGATCGAAGCGGCCGATCAGGATGCGGAATATTGCGGCCTGCTGCTGGCGGGACTGGGCGCCGAGGTCATCAAGCTGGAACCGCCGGAGGGTGCGTCAACCCGCGCCTTTCCGCCGTTTCTGGACGATTTGCCGGGGCCGGATCGGTCGCTCTATTTCTGGGCTTATAATCGCGGCAAGCGCTCGGTCGTGACCGACGATCCCGCCGCGCTGATCGCGGGCGCGGACGTCCTGCTGTTGTCCGGTGCACCGGGACGTGGCTTCGATGCGGACGCCCTCCGCGCCCGCCACCCGGGCCTGATCACCGCGCGCGCCACCCCGTTCGGCGATACCGGCCCGTGGCGGGACTGGCGCGGGTCCGATCTGATCCATCTGGCTCTCGGCGGCGAGATGATGAATTGCGGCTACGACCCGGACCCAAGGTTCCGCTACGACACGCCGCCGATCGCCCCGCAGGCGTTCCACGCCGCGCATATCGCCGGCGAGCAACTGGCGGTGGGTATCCTGGCCGCGCTGATCCACCGCGAAGCAAGCGGCGCAGGCCAGGACGTGTCCATCGCCCTGCACGAGGCCTGCGCCAAGAATACCGAGCTCGACGTGATGTTCTGGGTAATGCGGCGCGCGCCCCTGTGGCGGCTGACCTGCCGGCACGCGGTGGAGACGCCGGGTCACACGCCCTCGATCAGCCATACCAAGGACGGACGCTGGTGCATCCAGCATGGCATGGGCGCGCGGGATCTGGTGCATATGATCCCGTTCCTGTCGCGTTACGGGATGGCGGCCGACCTGCAACCGCCGCCGCCCGAGACCGATCTGAAGGCGCGCAACGTGCCGGGCTCGGCCGGGGCCGACGCCTCCCGGCTGCACATGCAGGACGTGATCGCCCGCTTCGTGCGCGCGTTTACTTATGCCGATCTGCCCTGGCAGGAGGCACAGGATGCCGGGCTGCTATGGGCGCCGCTGCGCAAGCCGCACGAGAACGCCGCCGATCCGCACTGGCAGGCGCGCGGGTCCTATGCCGACATCCTGCATCCCGAGCATGACCGGGCGTTCACCTATCCGGTCAGCAAATGGATCGCGACCGCAACCGCCTGGCAGGAAGGGCGCCGCGCGCCGCTACTGGGGGAGGATAACGCCGCGATCCCACCCCGCCCGGCGCGGGTGCCGGCGCAAGCGCGGATGGGCGCGCCGCTGCGCTCGCGCCTCGGCGCGCCGTTTCCGTTGCAAGGGGTGCGGATCTTCGATTTCTCCTGGTTCCTGGCGTCAGCCGGCGGCACCCGCTTCCTGGCCGCGCTCGGCGCCGAGGTCATCAAGGTGGAATGGAAGGACAACCCGGACACCAGGCTGGCCGCGATGGCCCCGATTGGCGGGCGTGCCGCGCGCGCGGCCGCGACCGGGGTGCTGGCGGGTGTGAAAGACCCCGACATGGGCGGTCAGTTCAACAACAAGAACCCGGGCAAGCGGGGGATCTCGCTCAATATCCGCGACCCGCGCGGGCTGGCGATCGCGCGCCGGCTGATCGCGCTGTCCGATGTGGTGGCCGAGGGGTTCTCGCCCGGCGTGCTGGACCGGTTGGGGCTGGGGTACGACGCGCTGCGCGCGATCCGGCCGGATATTATTTATGTACAACAATCCGGCATGGGCGCGGCCGGCACCTATGGGCGGATGCGCACGGTGGGGCCGGTGGCAGCGGCGTTCGCCGGGCAGTCGGAGATGTCGGGCCTGCCGGAACCGGCGATGCCGGCGGGTTGGGGATATTCGTTCCTGGACTGGATGGGGGCGTATAGCTTCGCGCTGGCGATCCTGGGCGCGCTGTATCATCGCGGGCGCACCGGACAGGGACAGTGGATCGATGCCTCGCAATGCGAAGCTGGTCTGTTCCTGGGCGCGGTGCCGGTGCTGGATCATTCCGCCAACGGGCGGGCATGGCGGCGGACCGGGAATCGCTCGCCGTATATTCCGGCCGCGCCGCATGGGGCGTATCCGTGCGCGGGCGAGGACCGGTGGATCGCCATCGCCTGCTTCGATGACGCCGATTTCGCCGCGCTGGACCGGGTTTCCGGGCGTGGCTGGGGCGCCGATCCGCGGTTCACATCGCTGCCCGCGCGGCTTGCACATCAGGACGCGCTGGACGCGGCGGTGGCGGGCTGGACGCGCGGGGAGGAACGCTACGCGCTGATGCAACGGTTGCAGGCCGCGGGGGTCGCGGCCGGGGTGTGCCAGAACGCCGAGGATCGTTGCGAGCACGATCCGCAGCTGGCGGCGCTGTCCTGGCTGACCGAGGTCACGGGAACGAAGATCGGCACCTGGCCGGTATACGAAGTGCCGGTAAAACTGTCCGCCACGCCGGCCCATGCGGGGGGGCCGATCGATCGCGGCGCGCCGTGCTACGGGGAGGATACGACCTGGGCGCTGACGTCCCTGCTGGGGATGAGCGCGGCGGAAGTGGCGAGACTGGCAGCGGACGGGGTGATCTGAGGGCGGACCTCTAGGCAATTTCGATGTCTGTGCGGAGAAAGTCATTTCCCCTGTACAACAGTGGAACCCGGTTCACCCGCGCGCACGCATAGGCGAAACAATCACCCAGGTTCAGCGCCGCCGGATGCCGCCCCTTGCCGAACGCCGCGTAGGCCGCGAGCGCGACCTCGGATTCGTCTGCGCCGATCGCAACCAACCGCAGATTGTTCAGCGCCACGAAGCTCTCTACCGCCGCACGCGCCGCGCCGGGAGCGAACGCATAGGACCGATGCAGGCCCGCGACCGTCTCCCAGATCGAAATGGCCGAGCACAAGCGCGGCTGGTATCGTCCCAGGCGATCGGCCAGATCATCGGCATCCGACTCTCCCGCCATCATCGCGATCATCGCCGACGCATCGACGAACGCCATCAGAGATCGCCGGAAAGATCGTCGAAGAACGCCTTGTCCGCCTGCTGGCCTGTCGCCGGCGGCAGCGGATGTTCCTTGCGCCAGGCAGCGATGCGATCGCGCAGCGGGATTACCTCGGCGATCCGCGCCAGCTCCGCCGTCACCGCCAGGCGCACCGCGTCCTGTTTGGAAACGCCGCGCTTCCGCGCCAGATCGGTGACCAGTCGGGCCGTCAGGTCGTCCTTGATATAAAGCGGCATCGGGATATCCTAATTCGTAGAGAGGATATCCAGGTCTCTACCCCGGCGCAACCGTCCCACTCTTGCCCAACCGGCCGCCCCGCATCACGCTGCCCTTGGAAGGAAGCCACCATGTTCGCGCCGCCGCCAGCACACCGCCAAACGTCAAATACCCGCTTTATCGACGTCGTCTCCGAATGGCCCGCCCCATGACCCACCCGCTTCGCAACCAGACCGCCATCATCGGCGTCGGCACCACCGCCTACGGCAATTTCCCCCATACCGACGAATACGGTCTGGCGGCCGAAGCCTTCCGCCACGCCCTGGCGGATGGCGGCATCGCCAAGCACCAGATCGACGGGCTGATTACCTGCCGGATCCCGAGCTATGTCCGCATGGGTGAGGTGCTCGGCCTCGACCCGGCCTGGAGCCTGACCCTGCCGGCCCATGGCCGCATGTCCGGCATCGGCATCATCGAGGCAGCGCTTGCCATCGCCGCCGGCCAGGCCAGCACGGTGGCCCTGCTCTACGCCAATATCGGCCGCTCCCGCCGCGTCAATTACGGCGGCGAAGAAAGCCCCAATATCTGGGACCCGTGGGGCTTCACCTCGCCGGGCGCCGCGCACGCGCTGATGTTTCGCCGCCACATGGAACTGTACGGCACCACCACGCGGCAACTGGCGGAAGTCTCGGTCGCGTTCCGCCGCCACGCCGGGCTGACGCCGGGCGCGGTGATGCGCGCGCCGATCACCATCGAGGATCACGAGACCGCCCGCTTCATCACCGAACCGCTGCGCCTGCTGGACTATTGCCTTATCAACGATGGCGCGGTGTGCCTGATCGTGACGAAAGCTGACCGTGCCCGCGACTTCGCGCAACCGCCCGCTTTCATCAGCGGATTCGGCGCGCGCGACCGCTTCCGCGCCGCATCGATTCCCAATTTCGACCTCGATTTCTGGCACGACGCCGTGGCCGATTCCGGCCGCGAGGCCCGGGCCATGGCCGGCGTCGAACACGCCGATATCGACGCCCTGATGGCCTACGACAATTTCAGCCCCACGGTGCTGTTCAGCCTGGAGGGCCTGGGCTTCTGCCCGCGCGGCGAGGCCGGGCGCTTCGTCGAAGGCGGCACCATCGGCCTGGGGGGGGCCTTGCCGATGAACACCGATGGCGGGCACCTGTCCAACTCGTACATGCAGGGCTGGGCGCTGAACGTGGAAGCGGTGCGCCAGCTGCGTGGGGATTGCGGCGCGCGCCAGATCCCGGACGCCGAGGTGATCCAGTACATCCAGGCCACCCCCTGCACCCGTTCGATCATCTACAGCCGCGGCTGAAAGGACCTGCCATGAGTTACAAAAAGCCGCTGCCGAAACCCGATCCCCTGATGCAACCGTTCTGGGACGGCGCGCGGGCCGGCCGGCTGCTGGTGCAGACCTGCCGCGCCTGCAACGACGCGCATTTCCCGCCCGGCCCGGTCTGCCCCGAATGCCTGTCGGCAGATCAGGAATGGAAGGAAAGCGCCGGCCCGCCGACCTTGGAATCCTGGGCGCGCTTCCATCGCGCCTACTGGGACGGGTTCCGTGACGACCTGCCGTACGCGGTCTGCCTGGTGCGCCTGGCCGAAGGCCCGCTGCTGCTCAGCAATCTGGTGGGGGATACCGGGGGCGCCCGGTTGGGTGCCACGTTGCGGGTGGTGTTCGATCCGGTAACGCCGGAGATCACCTTGCCGAAATTCACTCTCGCCTGATCCCCCGCGGGCCTGTCCCTCCCGGCCTCGCCAGATCGCGTAGCCGCCGCCGCCCGGGCGGGGCGGCCGGCGCCTGCGGTGCGGCGGCGCGGAGCTCGGCTTGCAACGCGGCGCGGGTTTCGTGGATCGACACGATCACCGGCCCCATCGGCACGCCGAGCTCGGTCAGCACCGCTTCGGCCAGTTGCAGGCTCGCCTCGATCGTCTCCGGCACCGCATTGGTGGCCCCGGCGCGATACAGCCGAGCGGCCTGCGCCGCGTCGCGGGCACGCGCCACCACGCGCAGCCCGGGGCTTTCCCGGCGCGCGGCCGCCACCACCGCCTCCACCGCGGCGGGGGCATCCATGGTCACGACCAGGGCCGCCGCGGTGCCGACACCCACTCCGCGCAGCAGCGCCACCTGCGACGCATCGCCGTAATAGACCGGACATTGCTCGCGCCGCGCGCGCACGACCGTTTCGACATCATACTCCAACGCCAGCCAGGCGACGCCGTGCCGGTCCAGCAACCGGCCCACCATCCGCCCCATCCGCCCAAAGCCGGCCAGGATCACCCGCGGCGCCTCGCCGGCCGGCGCCAGCAGCGCCGGGTCCACCGGGGCGGGCGCGAGGCGCGCCGCCCGCCCGCCCAGCGCCGCCAGCGCCGGGATCAGCGCCATCCCCAGCGCCGTCACCGCCTGCGCGATCCCGCCCAATCGCGCGCCCAGCAACCCCTGCCCGGCGGCCTGGGCCAGGATCACCAGGCCGAATTCGCCCCCCGGCGCCAGCAGCAGCCCGGCCATCGCGGCACTGCGCCGCGGCAACCCCACTGCCCAGCCGGACGCCAGCACCACCGCGAACTTGATCGCCAGCAGCGCCGCCAGCCCGCCCGCCACCGCGCCGGGATGCGCGGCCACCAGATCGAGGTTCAGCCCCATCCCCACCGAGATCAGGAACACCCCCACGGCCAGGCCCTTGAACGGCTCAATCGTGGCCTCCACCGCGCGGCGATACTCGGTGCCGGCCAGCAGCAGCCCACCCAGCAGCGCCCCCAGCGCCATGGAAAGCCCCGCCGCCGCGGCCGACAGCGCCGCGCCGATCACCACGAACAGGCAGGCGGCCATGAACAGATCGGGGCTGCGCGTGCGCGCCACGCTGCGCAGCACCGGACGCAGCGCCAGCCGCCCCAGCAGCACGATCGCCACGATCGCACCCAGGCCCCGGCCCAGACCCTCGGCCAGCGCCCACGCGCCGGGATGCGCGGCACCGGCGGGCAGCAGCAGCCCGACGCCCACCAGCACGGGCAGCACCGCAAGGTCCTGGAACAGCAGCACCGAGAAACTCGCCCGCCCGGCCCGCGTACCCAGCGCCCGACGCTCGGCCAGGGTCTGCAAACCGATGGCTGTGGAAGACATCGCCCCGGCCAGGCCCAGCACCGCCGCCGCGGTCCAGCTTGCGCCCGCCAGATGCGCCATGACGGACAGCAGCCCCGCCGAGACCACCAGCTGCGCGCCCCCCAGCGCCAGCACCAGGCGGCGCATCACCCACAGCCGCGCGAACGACAATTCAAGCCCGATCATGAACAGCAGCAGCACCACGCCGAACCCCGCGACCGGCGCGATGGCGCGCGGGTCGTCCATGGTCACCGCCCCCAGCAGCGGGATCTGCCCGGCGAAGCGGCCCAGCCCGAACGGCCCGACGATCACGCCGACCAGCAGGAAGCCCACCACCGGGCTGATGCGGATGCGATGGAACAGCGGGATCACCAGCCCGGCCGCGCCCAGCACGATCAGGGCTTCCTTGAGGCCGGCGATCTCAGGCAGGGCGTGCATGGACCCAGCCTATAGCAGACCCACGCTTGAGCACCCCGTCACCGCGGCCCAGACTGAAGCGAACCACGGAGGACACATCATGCGCGCGGGTTTCATCGGCCTCGGCACCATGGGCGGCCCGATGGCGGCCAATCTGCAAAAATCCGGCACGCCGCTGATCGTCCACGACCTGCACCGACAGGCCGCCGGCCGCGTGGAGGCCGCCGGCGCAACCTGGGCTGCAACCCCGCGCGAAGTCGCCGCCGGCGCCGAGGTCGTGTTCACCTCGCTGCCCGCCCCGGCCGACGTCGCCGCGGTGGCGGACGGGGCGGACGGGCTGCTGGCGGGATTGCGCCCCGGCGCTGTCTGGTTCGATCTCTCGACCAATTCCCTGGCCGTGATCCGCGCCCTGCACGCGCGCTGCGCCGCCGCCGGCGTGGCGCTGCTGGACGCGCCGGTCAGCGGCGGGCCGAAAGGGGCAAACAGCGGGCGGCTGGCGATCTGGGTCGGCGGCGACCGTGCCGCCTTCGATGCGCATCGCGCCGCGCTGGACGCGATCGGCGACCGCGCCCGCTACATCGGCGCCATCGGCGCCGGCACCATCGCCAAGCTGACCCACAACGCCGCCGGCGCCGCGATCAACCAGGTGCTGGCCGAGGTGTTCACCATGGGCGTGAAGGCCGGGGTGGAACCGCTGGCGCTGTGGGAGGCGATCCGTCAGGGCGCCACCGGCCGCAACCGCGTCTTCGACCGCATGGGCGATCATTTCCTGACCGGCAGCTACGATCCGCCCGAATTCGCCTTCCGCCTGATCCACAAGGACGTATCGCTGGCCGCCGAACTCGGCCGCGAGGTCGGCGTGCCGATGCGAATGGTCAATCTGGCGCTGGCGGAAATGACCGAGACGCTTTCCCGCGGCTGGGGCGGGCGCGACAGCCGCGTCAGCATGAAATTGCAGGAGGAACGATCCGGTATTGCCCCGCTCGCGCTGGATCCGGCGGCGATTCGCGCGGTGCTGGAACGCGACGGGACGTAACCGGCGCTACCCCTCCGTCAACAGCCGCGCCGCCTCGGCGCCGCGGATTTTCGCCAGATCGTCCTGGTATTTCAGCAGTACGCCCAGCGTTTCGTCCACCGCGCCCGGCGTCAGCTCGGTCTGGTTGAGATACGTGAGCGCGTTCGCCCAATCGATCGTCTCGGCCACCCCCGGCAGCTTGAACAGCTCCGCCCCGCGCAGCCGCTGCACGAACGCCACCACCTGCGCCGACAGCACCGCCGGCACGCCCGGGGCGCGCACCGCCAGGATCGCGCGCTCGCGCGCCGCGTCCGGGTAGTCCACCCAGTGATACAGACAGCGGCGGCGAATCGCGTCATGCACCTCACGCGTGCGGTTCGACGTGAGCACCACCACCGGCGGCGTCGCCGCGCGGATAGTGCCGTATTCCGGCACGGTGATCTGGAAATCGGCCAGAAGTTCCAGCAGGAACGCCTCGAACGGTTCGTCCGCCCGATCGAGCTCGTCGATCAGCAGCACCGCCGGCGGCTGGTCGGGATCGATCGCGGACAGCAACGGACGCGCGGTCAGGAACGAACGGGCGTAGATGTCGCGCGCAAGTTCGTCGCGATCCGTCTGTCCCGCCGCCTCCGCCAGCCGGATCGCCATCAGCTGGCGCGCATGATCCCATTCATACGCGGCAGCGGCGAGATCCATGCCGTCATAGCATTGCAGCCGAACCAGGCGCCGCCGCAACCCTGCCGCCAGCGCCTTGGCGATTTCGGTCTTGCCGGTCCCCGGTTCGCCTTCCAGGAACAGCGGGCGGTGCATGGACAGCGCCAGATGCACCGTGGTCGCCAGCGAGGCATCGGCAATATACCCCTGGCCGGACAGCAGGCTGGCGGTATCGGCAACCGAGGCCGGCAGGGCGTCCAACGGCATTACAGCAGCGGCACCACGATCAGGTAGAACAGGATCAGCCAGAACAACCCGCCGATCCAGAACGCAAGCGGCAGGCCCATCGGCTCGCGCGGGACCATCGCCAGCCAGTTCACGGACGGCGGCGACGGCGAGGCGGCGCGCGCGGGGGCGGCGGTTTCCGGGTTGGGGGCCATGGTCCGGGCAAGCTCCTTGGCGAAATTGTCGAAAAACGCATCCGCCATCTGCTTGGCGGAGGAATCGATCAGGCGCGCGCCGAGCTGGGCGATCTTGCCGCCCACCTGCGCCTGCACCTCATAGCGCAGAACGGTGCCATCGGGGGCGTCCGTCAGATGCACCGTGGCGCCGCCCTTGGCGAAGCCCGCGACGCCGCCCTGGCCCTCCCCCGCGATACGATAGCCGTTCGGCGGGTCCATCTCCGACAGCGTCACCTTGCCGGCGAAGCGGGCGGCGATCGGGCCGATCCGCACCGCGGCGGTGGCGGTCATGTCGGTGGGAGAGGTCGCCTCCAGCTTCTCGCAGCCGGGGATCGCCGCCTTGAGAATCTCGGGATTGTTCAGCGCGTCCCAGACGGTCTGGCGCGGGGCGGGCAGCAGCCGCTCTCCGTTCATGTCCATGCGATCGGGGTCTCCGTAAGACGCGGGCTT
>DAHWDR010000325.1:0-4193 GCA_027330745.1 Acetobacteraceae bacterium
CTCACCCCACCACGCGCCGCGCCGCCTGAACCGCCGTCTCCAGCGCGTCCAGAAACCGCGACCGGTCCGCCTTGGTCAGCGGCGGCGGGCCGCCCGTGTTCATCCCGATCTCCCGCAGATGCCGCGCCACCTCGCGCCCCGCCAGCGCAGTGCCGATATTGTCCCCAGTCCAAGGCCGCCCCGTGTGAGACAGCGCCCGCGCCCCCTTCGCCAGACAGCGCGCGGCCAGCGGGATGTCGGCGGTCACGCACAGATCGGCGGCGGCAATCCGCTCGGCGATCCAGTCATCGGCCATATCCGCGCCGTCGGCCACGATCACCATGTGAACGCTCGCCATCCCCGGCGGCCGGATCGGGCGGGACCCGTTGGACACCACGAACACGTCAACGCCGTGACGGGCGGAGACGCGATAGACCTCGTCGCGCACCGGGCACGCATCGGCATCCACATAGATCGCGGTCATCCGTGTATCCTGACGTGTGTCAGCCGGGATGGCCCTGTCGTGGCGCGGGTCCGATCAACCCGCGCGCCTCCATCACCGGGTAAATCCCGCCGCCGGTCATCAGCGTCAGCAGCTGCGCCGGCACCGGCGTGACCGCCAGGACCTGCCCGGTGCGCTGGTTCCGCACCGACCACGCGTTCAGGTCCAGCTCGGCCATATCGCCCTCAGTGAAGGCCGCCGCGACGCCGCGACATTCCGCCGCCAGCAGCCCGTAATTCACGCTGTTGCGGAAGAACAGGCCGTTGATCGTCTCGGCCAGCACGAATCCCACGCCGCACAGCCGCAACGACCGCGCCGCCGGGCGAGAGGACCCCATGCCGAAATTGAACCCGCCGATCAGCGCGTCCCCTTCCGTAACCTGATCCACCCAGCCGGGCCGGTTGGCCTGGAACACCGCCCGCGCCTGTTCCGCGGGGCTGCGATACAGATACGGCCCCGGCAGGATCAGATCGGTGTTGATGTTGTCCCCGAAGGTCCAGACCTTGCCCGCGATCATGCCACGATCTCCGCCTGGGCAATGTGCCCGGCCAACGCCGAGGCCGCGACGGTCGCCGGTGAGGCCATGTAGATGCGCGCCGACGGGTCCCCCATCCGTCCCTTGAAATTGCGCGTGCTGGCGGTGATGCAGACCTCGTCCGGCCCCAGCACCCCCATATGCCCGCCGATGCAGGCGCCGCAGGTGGCGGGTGTCACGACCGCGCCCGCTTCCAGCAGCGTTTCCACATAGCCGGCCCGCAGCGCGGCGCGGAACGTCGCCTGGGTGCCCGGCGTGACGATGAATCGCGTGCCGCGCGCGACCTTATGCCCGCGCACCACCTGGGCGGCGATGGCAATGTCGTCCAGCGTGCCGTTGGCACAGGAGCCGATGAACGCCTGGTCGATCCGCGTGCCGGCCACATCGGACACCGGCACCGACTGGTTCACCACCGCGTCCGGCAGCGCGACCAGCGGGCGCAGGCTGCCGAGATCGATGGTCCGGCGTTCGCGATACACCGCGTCGGCGTCCGGCCAGGTGGGCGTGAACGGCGCCGGGTTGCGGGCGCGGATGTAGTCCGCCAGCAGGTCGTCGGGTTCGAAGATGGTGAACTCGGCCGAGAACTCGGCGCCCATCGTCGCCAGCGTGCGTCGCGCGTTGATCGAAAGCGACGACATCCCCGGGCCGCCATATTCCAGGTTCTGGTTCACATGGGCGCCGTAGGTGCCCGCGATGTGAAGGAACAAATCCTTCGCGGTCACCCCCGGTTGCAGCGCGCCCGTGAAATCGTAGCGGATCGTCTCGCCCAACTGGAACCAGGCCTGGCCGGTCGTGACCGCCCACAGCATGTCCGGTCCACCCACGCCGCGGGCGGCGCAGTTGAACGCGCCGCCGCCGCAGGTGTGGGAGTCGGCGTTGACCAGGACGGACCCGGGCAAAGCATAGGCGTGCTCGGCGATGATGGCGTGGCTGATGCCCTGGTCGGGGCCGACGTCGTGTAACCGCTTGATGCCGAATTTCGCGGCAAAGGCGCGGCCGGTCTTGTGGCAGGTGGCGGCCTGGACCGTGGCGGCGGGGACCAGATGGTCGAACACCACGGCGACGCGGTCGGGGTCGTGGACATGCAGCACCTCGCGCCAACCCTCGGGGAGGAACGAGAGATCGAGCAGGACCGCGGTATCGACCGTGACGACCGCGACATCGCCCGGAGCGACACGCGGCAAGCCGGCGGCGCGCGCCAGAATCTTTTCAGTGATGGTCATGCCCATGGCGGGTCCTCCCGGATTTGCCCGCGAGGCTACGGCCGGCGGGCGCGGCGCGGAAGGGGGTGTCAGGCCGCCAGCGCCTGATCCAGGTCCGCGATCAAGTCCGCCGCCGTCTCCAGCCCGATCGACAGGCGGATCACGTCGGCCCCGGCGCCGGCGGCCTCACGTTGTTCGTCCGATAGCTGGCGATGGGTGGTGGAGGCGGGATGCAGGATCAGGCTGCGGGTGTCGCCGATATTCGCCAGATGCGAAAACAGGCGCACCGCCTCCACCAGCTTCACCCCGGCCGCGTAGCCGCCCGTCACGCCGAAGGTGAACACCGCCCCGGCCCCACGCGGCAGATAGCGCCGGGCCAGCGCGTGGAACGGGCTGGAGGGCAGGCCGGCATAGGACACCCATGCGACCGCCGGATGCCGTTCCAGATGTTCCGCCACCGTCTGTGCGTTGGCGCAATGGCGTTCCATGCGGACATGCAGGGTTTCGATGCCGGTGATGGTCAGGAATGCGTTCATCGGCGCCATGGTGGGGCCGAAATCGCGCAACCCGACCGCGCGCGCCTTGGTGGTGAAGGCGAAATCGCCGAAATTCTCGTAGAAGCGCAGGCCGTGATAGGCGGGTTCAGGTTCGGTCAGGGACGGGAAGCGCCCGCCTTGCGCCCAGTCGAAGCGCCCGGATTCCACAATGATCCCACCCAGCGAGTTGCCGTGCCCATCGAGGAACTTGGTGGTAGAATGGGTGACGATGTCGGCGCCGTGCTCGAACGGGCGGCACAGATAGGGCGTGGCCAGCGTGTTATCGACGATCAACGGGATGCCGGCGTCATGGGCGACGCGCGCGATCGCCTCCAGATCGACGATCACGCCGCCCGGGTTGGCGAGGCTTTCCACGAAGATCGCCTTACAGCGCGAGGTCAACGCGGCGCGGAAATTCTCGGGCTCGCGCGGATCAACGAAATGGCAGGTCCAGCCGAGCTTCTTGAACGACAGGCCGAACTGGGTCAGGGAGCCGCCATAGAGGTTGCGCGACGCCAGGAACTCGTCGCCCGGTTCCAGCAGGGTCTGGAACACCAGGAACTGCGCGGCGTGGCCCGAGGCGGCGGCGAGTGCCGCGCGGCCGCCTTCCAGACTGGCCACCCGCTCTTCCAGCACCGCGACCGTCGGGTTGGTCAGTCGATTGTATATGTAACCGAATGTGTGGAGGTTGAACAGCGATGCGGCGTGGTCGGCGTCGTTGAAGACATACGCCGCGGTCTGGTAGATCGGCGTGATCCGGGCGCCGGTCGTGGGATCGGGCGCGGCGCCGGCGTGCACGGCGCGCGTCTCGAAGCCATAGGTGACGTTGGCGGCGGGCGGCGCGTCCGCGCGGGGGCGGCGGGCGGTGGGGGGCTGGGCGGGCTGATTGCGGATGATGCCGGAATTGACGCCCGACCAGGACAGTTCACCCCCCAGACGGCCGAATTCGATCTTCGGGCAGCGGTTCATCACTACTTCCAGCCCGGCGGCCTCGGCGCGCGCGGCGGCGGCGTCGTTGCGCACGCCAAGCTGCATCCACACCACGCGCGCGCCCGCCGCGATCGCGTCCTCGACGATGGGTCCCACCTGGTCGGAGGCGCGGAAGATATCGACCATGTCGATCTTGTCCGGGATGTCGCGCACCGATGCGTACACGCGCTCGCCCAGCAGATCCTGGCCGGCGAGGCCGGGGTTCACCGGGATCACGCGGTAGCCTTTGCCTTGCAGGTATTTCATCACGAAATAGCTGGGGCGGTTCCAGTTCGCGGACGCACCGACCAGCGCGATCGTGCGCGTGGCGGCCAGGATGCGGCGCAGCGTGGCGTCGGGGTAGGGGATGGTCTCGGGCGCTGGCATGGCTTGCCTCTTGGAGCCTGGAGCGGAGCGGGCCTAGCATAGGCCGAGCAAAGGGGAACGTCACATGAGCAGCACCCAGACCC
>DAHWDR010000332.1:0-9860 GCA_027330745.1 Acetobacteraceae bacterium
AAGCTGTGACGTCCGGGGTGCTCCCGCGTCGGAGTGAACGTTTCTGCCCCGACGGCGCCTCGATCAGGCAATGCGCCGCGCGCATGATGTCGTCCGGCGTGTCCATCGGGTCCTTCGGCGCTGCCGCCGGAATGGCGGAACGCGGCGCCAGCGCCGCCGGCCGGCGCGGCGTGATGCGGAACCCCCTCCGGGTCGAGATGCCGGGCAGCCCAGCCCTCACGAGGTACGTCGCCGTGCAGTGCTCCGGGATCGACTTCCCCGATCGCCCCCGACCTTGCCCGCACCCCACCCCCAGGCTAGCCTGCCACCCAATCGAACGCCCAGGGGGGAAACACCGATGAAACGCATCGCCACCACACTGATCGCCGGCGCGGCGGCGCTTCTCGCCCTGGCGCCCTGGCGCCCGGCCGCAGCGCAGACCATCCGCATCGGCGTCGTCACCACCTATTCCGGCCCGCTCGCCCCGCCTGGCATTTCGATGGATCGCGGGCTGACGCTGTATGCCAAATTGCACGCGAAAGACCTGCCGAAGGGCGTGTCGGTCCAGATCATCCGCCGCGATGACACCGGCATCGCACCCGCCGTCGCCAAGCGGCTTGCGCAGGAACTGGTGACGCGCGATCACGTCCAGTTCCTCGCCGGCTCGGTCTATTCGCCGGACGCGCTGGCGATCGCACCGCTGGCGACCGAGGCGAAGGTTCCGTTCGTGGTGATGAACGCCGCGGCGGCCGATCTGGTGCGCAAATCCCCGTACATCGTGCGCGACAGTTTCACCCTGTGGCAGGTGGCAATGCCGATGGGAACCTGGGCCGCGAAACACGGTCTGGGCGACGCCTACACCGCCGTATCCGACTACGCCCCGGGTTGGGATGCCGAGGGCGGGTTCATAGCCGGCATCAAGCAAGCCGGCGGCAAGATCGTGGGCAGCGTGCGGTTTCCGCTGAACAACCCGGATTTCGCGCCGTTCCTGCAACGGATCAAGGATTTGCATCCGCACACGCTGTTCATCTTCGTCCCCGGCGGCCCGCAATCGACGCAGATGATCAAGACTTTCAACGCGCTGGGGCTGGCCAAGGCGGGGATCCATCTGGTCACCACCCAGGACCTGCTGATCGACAGCGAATTGCCGAAGATGGGCAATATCCCGCTCGGCGTGGTCAGTTCGGGGACGTATCAGGAAGCCTCACCACGGCCGGCCAACCGGGCCTTCGTCGCGGCGTTCCAGAAAGCCTATCCCGGCGCCGTCGCGGATTTCCCCGCGATGCAGGGATGGGATGGGATGGCGATGATCTTCCAGGTGCTGGAACGGACGCACGGCAAATTCACCCCGGCGCAGGCGATGGCGATCCTCAGCCACTACACCACCGCGAACAGCCCGCGCGGGCCGTTCCACATCGACCCGAAAACCCGCGACGTGGTCCAGAACGTCTATATCCGCCGGGTGGAGAAGCTGAAGAACGGCCAACTGGCCAATGTCCGGTTCGACACGTTCCCGATGGTGGCCGACCCCTGGGCGCGGATGCATCCGGAGAAATAGGCGCGCGCCCATGCACGCCGTTCTGTCGGCCGCGATCAGCATCGGCTTCTTCGGTCTGGCCTATGCGATGGTGCTGTATCTGATCTCGGTCGGCCTTTCGGTCACGCTGGGCCTGATGGGGGTGGTCAATCTGGCGCATGGCATGTTCGCCATGTTCGGCGGCTACGCGGTGACCGAGCTTATGGGCCGTGCCGGCTGGCCGTTCTGGGCCGCGCTGCCGGCGGGTGTCCTGGTGGTGGCGGCGGCCGGCGTGGTGCTGGAACGGCTGCTGTACCGGCGCCTGTATGGCGGCGACGCGCTCGATCAGGTGCTGATGACGATCGGGCTGGTGTTCATGTCGCTGGCCGTGGCGCGCTATTGTTTCGGCACGCTGGACCAGGTGTTCCATCCGCCGGCCGCGCTGTCCGGGCAGATCGAGCTCGCCGGGCGTTCCTTCCCCACTTATCGCAGCTTCCTGATCCTGTGCGGGGCGGCCCTGGTCGCGGTGTTGTGGCTGGCGTTGGACCGCACCCGTTTCGGCGCCATGCTGCGCGCCGCGGTGGACAATCCGCGCATGGCCGAGGCGGTCGGCATCGACACCGCCACCCTGTTCACGATCAGCTTTGCCCTGGGCAGCGGTCTGGCCGCGCTGGGCGGCGGGCTGGGGGCCGAGATCCTGCCGATCTCGCCCGCCTATCCGGTGCAATATCTGGTGGATTTCCTGATCGTGGTCGCGGTGGGCGGGGCGGGATCGATCCGCGGGCCGTTCCTGGCCGCCCTGCTGCTGGGCGTGGCGCAGACCGCGTTCAGCTATCTGTGGCCGTCGGTCGGGTCGTTCTTCATCTATGCGCTGACCCTGGGACTGCTGATGTGGCGCCCACGCGGGCTTGTGCCGGCCTCGTGACCGCGGACGCTCCGGACGCGGTCGCGCAGCTTGCCACCCGGCATCGGCTGCACTGGGCCGAGGCGTTGCCCTGGATCGTGGCGATCGCGGGATATTTCGTGTTCCCGGGATATCTGGCGCTGGGGGCGCAGATCCTGGCTTCGATCATCTACGGGTTGTCGATCGATCTGGCGCTGGGCTACGGCGGGATCGTGACCCTGGGTCAGGCGGCGTTCTTCGGCACCGGGGCCTATACCGCCGGGCTGCTGGCCGCGCATGGGGTGGGCGCGCCGCTGGTCGGGCTGGCGGCGGCGGCGCTGGCGGCGGCGGCGGTCGGCGCGGTGTCCGGAGTGTTCGTGCTGCGCGTGCGCGGCCTGGCGCAGCTGATGGCGACGCTGATGGTGGCCGTGATGCTGCAAAGCGCGGCCGACAAGGCCAGCTCGATCACCGGCGGCGCGGACGGGTTGCAGAACATGGCGGTGGGGCCGGTCCTGGGTCGGTTCGCTTTCGATTTGTACGGGCGCACCGCGTATCTGTATGCGCTGGCGGTGCTGTTCCTGTGCTGGGCCGCGATGCGCACGCTGGTCCACGCCCCGTTCGGGCGGTCCCTGGTGGGAATGCGGGAGAACGAGGCGCGAATGCACGCGATCGGCGCCCCCGTGTTCCGCCGCCGGCTGACCGCCTATGCGATCTCGGCCGCGCTCGCGGGGGTGTCCGGGGCGCTGTATGCGCAAAGCACCGGGTTCGTGGCGCCGGACAGTCTGGGGTTCGATCGGTCCGGCAATATCCTGGTGATGCTGCTGCTGGGCGGCGTCGGGCGGTTATACGGGGCGTTCGTGGGCGTGCCGCTGTTCATGATTGCGCAGGACCGGCTTTCGGATCTGGACCCGGCCTATTGGTATTTCTGGATCGGGCTGCTGCTGGTGCTGATGGTGCGGTTCGCGCGCGGCGGGATTCTGGGTGTGGTGGCGCGGCTGCGGGGGCAGGAATGACCCCGGCGCTGGAAACCCAGGGGCTGAGCCGCAGCTTCGGCGCCGTTGCGGTGGCCGACGGAATCGATTTCCGCCTGGCCCCGGGTGCGCGGCACGCGCTGCTCGGGCCGAACGGAGCGGGCAAGACCAGCTTCGTCAATCTGGTGACCGGTGCGCTGCGGCCTTCGGCCGGGCGGATCCGGCTGGACGGGACGGACATCACCGGGCTGGCGCAGGCCGAGCGCGTGCGGCGCGGGATTGTGCGCAGCTTCCAGATCACCTCCCTGTTCCGCGGTCTGTCGGTGCTGGAGAACGTGGTTCTTGCGGTCACGGAACGGCATGGCGCCGGTGGCGGGATGCTGCGCGCGGCCGGGCGGCGCGGCGCGCTGATCGCCGAGGCGTATGCGCTGCTGGACCAGTTCGGGATCGCGGCCGAGGCGTCGCGCCCGCTGCGCGCCCTGCCCTATGGGCGGCAGCGGATGGTGGAAATGGCGGTGGCGCTGGCGCTGCGCCCGCGCGTGCTGCTGCTGGACGAACCCGCGGCGGGCGTGCCGGCGGCGGATTCCGGATTGATCGTCGCGGCGATCGAACGCCTGCCGCCGGACATCGCGGTGCTGATCATCGAGCACGACCTGGACCTGGTGTTCCGCCTGGCGCGCGCGATCACCGTGCTGGTGGCGGGCCGCATCCTGGTGGAAGGGACGCCGGAAGCGATTGCCGCCGATCCGCGCGTGCGCGCGGTCTATCTGGGCGAGCGGCACCGCGCATGACCGAGGGGCTGGTGCTGCAGGACGTGCGCGCGGGCTACGGGGAAACCGTGGTGCTGGAGGGGGTGTCGTTGCATCTGCCGCCCGGCGGCACGCTAGCGGTGCTGGGACGCAACGGGGTGGGGAAAACCACGTTGCTGTCCACCATCATGGGCCAGACCACGCGCCATGGCGGGGCGATCCGGCTGGACGGGCGGGATGTGACGCCCCTGCCCGCGTTCCGGCGCAACCGCCTGGGGATCGGGCTGGTGGCGCAGGAACGCGAGATCTTCCGCCCTCTGACGGTGGAGGAAAACCTGGACGTCGCCGCCCGCCCCGGCCCGTGGCACCAGGCGCGGGTGTTCGATTTCTTCCCCCGCCTGGCGGAACGGCGGCGCAATCGCGGGCATCAGCTTTCCGGCGGCGAGCAGCAGATGCTGGCCATCGGGCGGGCGCTGATGGGCAATCCGCGCATCCTGCTGCTGGACGAACCGCTGGAGGGGCTGGCGCCGATCGTGGCGGACGCGGTGCTGGCGGGGATCGACCGGCTGCGCGGGGAAGCCGGGCTGGCGCTGCTGCTGGTGGAGCAGCATGCGCGGGTGGCGCTGGAATTCGCCGCCCAGGCGCTGGTGCTGGACCGCGGGCGCGTGGTCCATGCCGGGCCGAGCGCCGCGCTACTGGCCGATCCGGGGTTACTGGCCCGCGCGATGGGGGTGGCGCGGGACGGGTGAGCGGCTTTCGTGGCGAGGGGATTGCGGGTAGGAGTTTACCGAAGCGCATGAACTGGTTGAGCCTGATCCCGGACGCAACGCGGGTTCTTCCTGGCGCGAATTCTGTTCGGAGGCCTTCGCGGTCATGGCACAACGGAACGATCTGCGATTCACGCATATCGAGCTGGCGAACTGGCGCAATTTCGGCCGTTGCGAGATGGCCCTCGCCGCGCGCGTGTTCCTGGTCGGGCCGAATGCGGCAGGCAAGTCGAACCTGCTGGACGTGTTCCGCTTCCTCCGCGAATTGGTCGTGCCCGGGGGAGGCTTGCAGGAGGCGGTACGACGGCGCGGCGGCGTGAGCGCGATCCGCGCGTTGCATGCGCGGCGCGATCCCGAGATCAGCATCCGGGTCGAAATTGGCGGGCGGAACAACCCGCGGGAGTGGCGCTACGAGCTTGCGTTCAACGCGAAGCGCGATGCCGCGCCGCAGATCGTACGCGAGCAGGTTCACCATGGCGACAAGCTGATCCTGACTCGGCCGGACAAGAACGATCGCGACGACAGCCGCCGGCTGACGCAGACCCATCTGGAACAGATCAGTGCGAACACCGGCTTTCGTGCGCTGGCGGATTTTCTGTCCAGCATCGCGTATCTTCATGTCGTGCCGCAGTTGATCCGCGATCCAGAGCGCCGGGGTGCCGATCTGGCCGATCCTCTGGGCGGCGATCTGATTCAGCGCATCGCCGAGACACCGCCGCGCACCCGCGATGCCCGTCTGAAGCGAATCACCACCGCGTTGCAAGTCGCGGTGCCGCAAATTGGCGAGATCGGACTCTCGCAGGACACGCGGGGTCGATGGCATCTGCGGGCGAAATACCGGCATTGGCGCCCGCAAGGGGCATGGCAGACCGAGGAGCGGTTTTCTGACGGAACACTGCGCCTGCTAGGGCTGCTATGGGCATTGGGTGAGCCGGGCGGGCCGCTGTTGCTCGAGGAGCCGGAATTGTCGCTGCATTCGGCGGTGGTGGTCAGACTGCCGGCCCTGTTCGCGCGGATGCATCGTAGCTCGGGACGACAGGTGATCGTTACTACCCACTCGGAGCATTTGTTGCAGGATGAAGGGATTGGGCTCGATGAGGTATTCATTCTGCGCCCGGCACCCGAAGGGACGACGGTAGCACCAGCCCGCGATACCGCGGGGGTTGCCGCGCTGCTCGAGCGCGGCGTGCCGTTGGGCGAGGCGGTGCTTCCGATGGCGGCGCCGCGGAACGCGGAACAACTGGTCCTGCTGCCGCTGTGAGCGGGCCGGAAGGACCTGTGGCGATCGCTTGCGAGGGCGAGGTGGACCGCGCCGTGCTGTGCCGGGTCCTTGAGCTGCGCGATGTCGCGATAGGAACGATTCGCGTTGCCGGGGGGGTGGCGCGGCTAGAGTCCCGCATGGCCGGCTATCTCGCGGCGGCGCGGCTTGCGCCATGGATCGTGCATCGAGATCTGGACAGCGCCGCCGCTTGCGCGCCGGCGCTGCTGGCGCGTATCGCCCCCGCGCGGATTTCCGGCCTGAACCTCATCATCCCGGTGCGTCAGACGGAAGCTTGGTTGCTGGCGGATCGCGACGGTTGCGCGAAATTCCTTGGGGTCCGACCGTCCGCCATGCCGGACGAACCGGAGACATTGGCGGATGCGAAGCAAGCCCTGGTAAGACTGGCCGGGCGGTCTCGTCGGCGCGACATCCGGGACGGCATCGTCCCCTCGGCAACGTCCGGGCGGAAGGTAGGTCCTGAATACGTCGCCCGGGTCTCGGGGTTCGTCGCCACCGGTTGGTCCCCCGACCGGGCCGTGGCCGGCGGTGCGCGCAGCCTCGCGAAGCTGCTGGAACGGATCGAGCGTTTCCGCCGCACCGGAAGCTGGGCGCGCGCCGGCTGAGCTACGCCCGCCCCGCCACTGGCAGGGTCGCGGTCAGCACCGACCCGGTCGCCGATTCCGTAATGAACAGCCGCCGCCCATCCGCGCCGCCGAACGCCACGTTGGTGGTCATCATCCCCGCGCAGGAGCGCAGCCGGAACAACGGCTCACCCAGGCGTGAGAACACCCAGACCGTCCCCATCCGCGCATGGGCCACCACCAGATTGTCCTCGGCGTCGGGCAGAATCCCGTCCGGCCCGCCCCCCGGCCCACCCGACATCTGGATGAAGCACCCGACCCGGCCCGGCAGTCGTTCCGGCCCCAGCAGCGGCACATGCCAGATCGCGTTCGCCCGCGTCACCGCCAGCAGCACCGCGTTCTCGTCGGCGGTCAGCGCGAGGCCGTTCGGGCTGGGCACTGCATCCAGCAGCACCTCGGCCACGCCGGCCGCGGTCAGGCGGATCAGGCGGCCGATCGGGTTGGTCAGGCTGCTCTCGCCCTGATCGGTGAAATAGATATCGCCGTTGCGGGCGATCACCAGATCGTTCGGACCATGCAGCTTCGCCCCCGGCAACTCCGGCAGGATCGGTTCGATCCGGCCGGTATCCTGGTGCAGGCGGACGATGCCGTGCAGGCGGTCGGCGATGAAGATCGCCCCGTCGGCGCGGATGCGCAGCCCGTTCGGGCGCCCGTCATACGCGGCCGCCACGCCCCAGGCCCCCGCCGGCGACAGACGCAGGATCCGGCCATGCGCCAGATCGGTCATGTACAGATTGCCGGCGCGGTCGAAACCGGGGCCTTCCAGGAAGCAATCCACCGCGCGATGATGGTGACGTTGCATCCAGGACGGGCGGTCGCGGCGCAGCGCGGCGGGGACGGTGGCGAAGACCTCGGTCGGCAGTTCGCGCGGCGGCGGATACATCACGCCCCCCGCGAACCGCGCACCAGCCGCCCCGGCCGCGCGCCGGTGGCCACGCCGTCGCGGCGCACCACCGCGCCGGCGACGATGGTGGCGCGGTAGCCCTCCGCCCCCTGCATCAACCGTCGCCCGCCGGCGGGCAGGTCGTACACCACGCGCGGCGCGTGGATGCGCAGCCGGTCGTAGTCGATCAGGTTCAGATCGGCGCGCAATCCCGGCGCCAGCGTGCCGCGATCGTGCAATCCGATCGCGCGAGCGTTGTCTTGCGTCAGGCGGCGGATCATCCATTCCAGCGGGAACCGCCCGCTGGCGCGGTCGCGGGTCCAGTGGGTGATCGCGAAGGTCGGCGCCGAGGCGTCGCACAACACGCCGACATGCGCGCCACCGTCCCCCAGGCCCAGCAGCGTGTTGGGATGCGCCAGCATCGCGCGCACCGTGTCCAGATTGCCGGCGGCATAGTTGCTGAGCGGACGATACAGGATGGTCGGCCCCTCGGCTGCCGTCATCCGGTCATAGGCAAGCGCCGCCGGGTCCATTCCCAGCCGGCGCGCCTCCGCGCCGATGCTGCGCTCCACCGGCGGCTCGTACTCGGGCGGATCGCCGAGCGGGAAGATGCGGTCCCAATGCCGCAGGCGGAAACTCTGTTCCTGTTGCGCCAGCTCGCTCAGCAGCTGCGCGCGCAGCGCGGGATCGCGCAACGCCGCCAGCCGGCGCGGGAACGGCAGCGCGGCCAGCGGGCGGAACGACGGGCAATCGACGAACGGATGCTGCGACAGCTCGAAGCCCAGCAGCACGCCGGTCGGGCGCGACAGCACCTGGCCGGTCATGGTCAGGCCCTCGGCATTGGCGGCGGCGATCTTGTCCAGCAGCACGCGCCATTCCGCGGGTTTGCTGTCCCGTTCCAGGATCGTCATGGTCAGCGGCCGGCCGGAACCGGCGGCAAGCCGGCGCAACAACGCGAACTCCGATTCCAGTTCGGCGCCGAAATCCGAGATTACCTGCAACCACCCGCGCCCGGTGGCCCCCACCGCGGCGGCGATGGTGGCAAGTTCCGCTTCCTCCGCGGTCAGGGTCGGGATCGATTCACCGGCCAGGGTGCGATGATTGAGCGTCCGCGAGGTGGAAAACCCCAGCGCGCCCGCCACGATCCCTTCCGCCGCCAGCCGCGCCATCTCGGCGCTGTCAGCCGCGGTTGCGGGTTCGCGCGCGACCGCGCGGTTGCCCATCACATGTACCCGCAGCGCCGCGTGCGGCACCTGGGTGGCGACGTCAAGATCGAAGCGCCGCGCCGCCAGGCTATCCAGGTAGTCGGGGAAACTGGTCCAGTTCCACGGCAGACCCTCGGTCAGGACCGGTTCGGGGATGTCCTCCACCCCTTCCATCAACTCCACCAGCCGGGCGCGGTTTTCCGGCGCGCAGGGGGCGAAGCCGACGCCGCAATTGCCGATCAGCACGGTGGTGACGCCCTGGCAGGAGGACGGGGTGATATGCTCGGCCCAGGTCACCTGCGCGTCGTAGTGCGTGTGCAGGTCGATGAAACCGGGGGTGACGAGCAGGCCCTTGGCGTCGATCTCCTGCGCGCCGCGGGCGGACACGCGGCCGATGGCGGCGATGCGGTCGCCCGCGATGGCGACGTCGGCCTGCACGGGCGCGGCGCCGCTGCCGTCGATGACGGTGCCGTTACGGATGACGAGGCTTGGATCCTGCGACATGGTTTCCTCCGGCTATGTCCCCCCTTTTTTATCGCGGGCGGCTTGAGGGAAGCCTAGGGCGGGGGCGCCAAAGCGACAAGCGGGGCGCATCGGCGGTGCGACGGCTAACCCGACGTTAAGGAATTGCGCCGATAAGGAGCCATGGCCGCACCTCCTCCCCTCCTGCCGCAGACGGACGACCGGATCGCGCCGGCGCTCGCCGAGGCTGCCGATCGGCGGCGCCCGGGGCGGCCCGCCGAGGTCGATCCGCACCTGGTCCCGCTGTTGCGCTTCAAACCGTCCGCCGAGCAGATCGACTCGGCGCTGACGTTCCCGTCACCGCCCGAGGCCGCAGGGCCCGGCGCGGTCACCGACGATGCGGATGGGTTGGCGGCGGCACGCGGCATCGCGCTCGCGGTGCTGATCTCGGCGGTGTTCTGGGCCATGCTGGGGGCGCTGGCGGTCTGGGCGTGAGGCACGCCGCGTCTTGCCGCTCGGTTCGCGGCATTGCTACCGTCGGGT
>DAHWDR010000046.1:0-6083 GCA_027330745.1 Acetobacteraceae bacterium
GACGAACTTGCCGGCCTCGGCCGCCTCGATCAGCGCTTTCACGATCGGGCTGTCGCGCGACGTACGATACAGCGTCTGCTTCACCGCGATGACGTTCGCATCGCCCGCGGCCTGGCGCAGGAACTGCACCACCACGTCGAAGCTCTCGAACGGATGGTGGACGATGATGTCCTTGGCGCGGATCGCGGCGAAGCAGTCGCCGCCGAAATCGCGGATGCGTTCGGGAAAGCGCGGCGTGTAGGGGGCGAACAGAAGATCGGGGCGATCGTCCACGATCAGCTGACGCAGATCGACCACGCCCAGGATGCCGGGTTCGATGAAGATCTCGTCCTGGGTGGCGCCCACCTCGTCGGCGACCAGCTCGGCCATGTCCTCGGGCAGATCGGCGCTCAATGTCAGATGGATCGCCACGCCGCGCCGACGGCGTTTCAGCGCGGTTTCATAGGACCGGACCAGGTCTTCGGCTTCTTCCTCGAACTCGATATCGGTGTCGCGGATCAGGCGGAACATACCCCTTCCGGCAACGCGGAAGCCGGGAAACAACCGGTGCAGAAACCGCCCGACCAGGTCGTCCAGCATCACGAAGCGGATCGCCCGGCCGGGACCGGCGGGCAGGCGGACGAAGCGCTCCACCTGTGCCGGCAGCGGGATCAGCGCGCGCATCGCCTGGCCATCATCCAGGCGCACCAGGCGCAGCGCCATCACCAGGCCGAAATTGGGGATGAAGGGGAACGGGTGCGCGGGGTCGATCGCCAGCGGCGTCAGGACCGGGAAGACGCGCTCCATGAACCAGGATTCCGCCCAGGTCAGGTCGTCCGGGCCGAGCTCGGCGGTTTCGTGCAGCACCAGCCCGGCGGCGGCCAGTTGTCCGCGCAATTCCCGCCACACGCGCTGCTGATCGCCCAGCAGCGCTTGCGAGCAGCGCCGGACCTCGGCCAGTTGCTGCGCCGGGGTGCGCCCGTCGGGACTGGGGGCGGTCACGCCCGCTTTCGCCTGGCCGATCAGCCCGGCGACCCGGACCGAGACGAACTCGTCCAGATTGGCCGCGCTGATCGATACGAAGCGCAGCCGTTCCAGCAACGGATGGCGCGGGTTCTCGGCTTCCTCCACCACGCGGTGGTTGAAATCCAGCCAGGACAGTTCGCGGTTGATGAACCGCCCGGGGTCGTCGGGCGCGATCGCGGGGGGCGGTGCCAGCGCCGGGGCGCTCATGAGCGCAAACGCTGGCCGAGCGCGGCGGCGGCCTCGGCGATCAGCGCGGTCCAGTTGCCCGGCGCGTCCTGGCGGAACAACCGCACGGTGGGGTACCACGGACTGTCGGAACGATCGAGCAGCCAGCGCCAGTCCGGCGCCTTCGCCAGCATGATCCAGGCCGGCCGGCCCAGCGCGCCGGCCAGGTGTCCCATCGATGTATCGACCGTGATCACCAGATCGAGCTGCGCGACCAGGGCGGCGGTTTCCTCGAAATCGGTCAGTTCTTCGGACAGATCGCGCAGGCCGTGGAATTCGCCGGCGGCGGCGGTGTCGGCCGCCGGGAATGGCTTCTGCAACGAAATGAACGTCGCCCCGGAGAACTGCGCAAGCGGGGCCAACTGCGCCAGCCGGATCGAGCGGCGGCGGTCGTTCGGATGGGTCGGCCGGCCGCTCCAGGCGAGCCCGATGCGGGTGGTCGGCCGCGGGGCGAGCTCATCCAGCCGCGCGCGCCATTTCGCCTCCCGCGACGGATCGGGGGTCAGATACGGGATCTGTGCCGGGATGGTGGGTTCCGTGACCCGCAACAGCCAGGGCAGGCTGGACAGGCGGGTATGCACCGCATGGCCAGGGATTTCGTTCCATTTGTGGTAGCACGCGGTCACGCCCGGGATGCGCGCCAGCAGCGGTGCCATCTCGGCCGAACAGCCCAGCACGACCTCCTTGCAGCGCTCTGCCACCTGCGGAATGAAGCGGCAGAATTGCAAGGTATCGCCATAGCCCTGATCGCCGACCAGAAGGATCCGTCCAGTGGGGATATGCATCCCGTTCCACGGCGCCGAGGTGATACGCGGCAGCTGGTTCTTCCCGGCCTCCGTCTCATTGCGCCATTCGTATTCGATCCAGCCGGCATCGAATTCCCCGCGCGCCAGCAGGTTCTGCGCCAAAGCCAGCCGCGCATCGGCGTGCGTCGGGTTCAGCCCAACGGCGCGCAACAGGCAGGCGATGGCGTTGTCGCGCTCGTCCAGATCGGTGAACGCGAGCGACAGGTTCACCAGGTTGTCGGCGTTGTCGGGCGCCAGCCGCACCGCTTCCCGTCCCGCCACGGTCGCTTCCTGGACGCGGTTCAGGATGCGATACAACGAGCACAGATTGGCATGCCACGACGCCACCCCCGGATGCCGCGCCAGCGCGCGTTCCAGCAGCTGCGCCGCGCCCTCCGGATTACCGGAATGGGCGGCGATGACCCCTTGCAACGCGAGCGCGCTCGGGTGTTCGGGAGAGGTGGCGAGCACGTCGCGGCAGATGCCGTCGGCTTCGCCGTAGCGCTTCGCCTGGGTCGCGGCCTGGGCGCGCGCAAGCGCCTGCTCCACCGTCTCCTTGCCTGAATCCGCGGCCGTTCCGCTCATGCCTGCTCCGAGCCGCGCCGGCGGCGGGGGCGACTATACGTGGCGCGCAGCACCCCGGTCCAGGTATCCGCCGTGCCCAGAACGCCGCGTTCTGACAGTGCCGCGCGCCCGCCGGCGGCCAGCGCGGCGCGGCGGACGGGGTCGCGGATCAGGCCGGACAGCGCGGCGAACCAGGCGGCGTCCGTATCCGCGACCAGCATCCCGCCCGGGCCGTCGGCCACCGAGCCGCGATAGGGGACCGCGTCGGACGCGACCGTCGCCAGTCCCAAGGCGGCGTAGTCCAGCGCCTTGAGCGGCGATTTCACGTCGTTGAAGCGGCCCGGCGCCAGCGGTGCGATACCGATGTCCCAACCCTCCTGGCCCGTGATCCAATGCACGAACCCAGGATAGGACGCGGCCGAAGCGGGCGGGGACACGCGATGAACCCAGGCCGGGAGATCGATTGCGGTGACCCCGATCAGATCGAAGGCGATGTCGGACCCGAAGGCGCCATGCAGCTGCGCCAGCGCCGGAGCGACCAGGGCGAAGTCCGCGTCATGCGTCGTGGTTCCCATGTACAGGATTCGCACCGGCCCGCCGCGCCGGGGCCGCGGCGCCCCCCATAGCCGCTCGTCCAGCGCGTTGGGCACCACCATTGCGTCCGGCCGCGCGCGCGCGATCCGTCGCGCCAGCGCCGGGGTGGATACCGTCACGGTGTCGGCCGCGGCCAGCAGCCGCCCCACCACCGGCGCCAGCTTGGTCAGCCGGGCGGCATCCGGATGGGTGCGCGGAATCGCCTGCAGATCGTCGTCCAGGTCGTAGATCAGCCGCAGCCGATGCGCGCGGCAATGCGCAATCAGGGCGGCGGCGGTGGCGAGATCCGTCACGGCGTGGCGTTGGGTCACGATCGTGCCGCCCGCGGGCGCGGGCCATGGACCGGCTGGGGCGACCAGACGGACCGAAGCGAGGCGGTCCAGCGGCAGGAGCAGGCGGATATGCGCGCATGGCGTCGGGCTGCCGTCATCGTAACATTCGGGCAAGACAACCACGGCGGGACGTTCGGAAGGCGCGGGAATGAGCGCGACGCGTGGTGCAGGCGGGGTCGGTGCGGGACCGCCGGACAAGGCGGTGCGGAGTTCGGCGAACACCGCCAGCCACCGCGCCGCCGGGGCCGCGGGCGGCACCAGCCAGGTCAGTTCGCGGCCGGCCAGGCGCTCGGGGAAGGCGCCGATTGCGGAGGCGACGATCGGCAGGCCGGCGGCCAGGGCGGCGCTGAGCGTGTAGCTCCAGGTCTCGGGCCAGGGCGCGGGAAACCAGATCGCGTGCGGCCGGACGCGCGCGATCAGGGCGGGCAACGCGGCGTCCTGGTAGGCGCCGGTGACGGCGATATGCGCGGCGCCGGGGCCGGTCAGATTCGTCTCCGGCGCGCCGATCAGGGTCAGGCGCAGCTGGGCCGGGTCGGCGGCGGCGGCCAGCTCGGATACCAGCGCGGCGCCTTTCTGCGGTGCCAGGACGCCCAGCACCGCCACATGCAGCGGTGCCCCGGCCCGCGGCCGGCGCGGGCGGAGCGGGACGGGCGCCGAGGTCTCGTGCGGGACCAGGACGGCGCGGGCTGCCAGGCCATGGCGAGCCAGGCGGTCCAGCGCGTCCTGGCTGGGGCAGAACACGTGCTCGGCTTCGTGAAACAGCCAGGCATGGGCCTGACGCCAGGCGGTGATGTCGCGCGCGCCGTGGCTGGGACGGGCGGCGATGCAGGCGTTGCAAGTGGCCGGACCCGGTTCGGCGCAATAGGCGCCGTGCGGCAGCGGCAGCAGATTCACTTGCGGACAGAGCGCGTAATAATCGTGCACGGTGGTATCGAACGGCACCCCCAGGCCGCGCAGCAGCGTGGCGGGATCGATGTCGAACCCCATCGCGTGATGGACCTGCGCGCGCGTCACCCCTGCCGCGCGCAGCAGCACGGTGAGCGCCGCCGCCCCTTCCTCGGGGACCACCGCGGGCGGGTGGTCGGGCAGGGTGGGGAAGGACAGCGCGGTGCCGCGGGGATGCGGGCGCAGCAGCAGGAAATGCGCGTCCGTCCCGGCGCGCGCGATTTGTTCGTCGATATGGCGCGCCACGCCGCCGCCAAGCTCGTGGCTGAACAGCGCGATGACAGGCCGGCCGGAGGCCCGCAGCAGCGCGGCGGTTACGGCGAAGCGCGCCGGGTCGGCCGGATCCCGCGCGACATGATGGGCCACGGCGATCGCATAGCGTGGCCAACGTTGGGCCAGGATGTCCTGGGCGCGCCGCACAGGTTCGGGGTCGGTGCCGAAACTGACCGCCCCTTCGTGATAGACGAACACGTCGCAGGCCAGCCGGTGCTCCCAGCCGGCGGCGGCGGCGCGCAGGCAGAAATCGTTCTCCTCGCCATAGCCGCGGCCGAAGGTCTCGGCATCGAATGCGCCCACGGCATCCAGCGCGGCGCGGCGCAGATACATGCAGAACCCGACCGTGGTCGGCACCGTGACCGCGCGTCCGGCATTCACCGTGCGGCAGGCGGCATCCAGCGTGGCCGTGTCCAGCCCAAACAGGGGTGGACCGCCCGACAGAGCGGGATAGCCGCAGATGGTCGCGTTGTTGGAGAACGGCGAGACGGAGGCGATCCGCGCCCCGGCATAGGCATGCCCGGCCAGACGCGACAGCCAGCCCGATGCGACTTCGGTGTCGCTGTTCAGCAGCACGACGTCGTGCGGGGCGGCGGTCGCCATGCCGCGATTCGCCGCCGCGACGAAGCCCTGGTTGCGCGGTTGGCGCAGCAGCAGGATGCGGCCGTCGGCGCGCAGCCGGTCCAGCCAGGCGGCCAAGGCCGGTTCCGGGGTGGCGTCATCCACCACGATGACGCGGCCGGTGGGGCGATCGGGGTCGGCCAGCACGCTGTCCAGGCAACGACGCGTTTCCGCGAGGCCGCGATAGACCGGGATGACGATGTCCACAACCAGCCCGGGCGGCGGGGTGGGGCTGATGCCGGTGGAGGGCAGGAACGCGCCCACGTCGAACACCGGCTCGGTGGCGAAGCCGCGGCGGTGACCGACGCGAAGATGGAACATCAGCGGGTTGTCGGCGGCGTCGGGATGGCGCGCGACATACCAGGCGGTGTCAAAGCGCGGGTGCGGATTGTCGCCGCGGGGGGCACCGGTTCGGAGGTAGAACAACAGCGGATGGATCCCGCTCGCGCCCGCATCCGGGTAATGGGCGAGGTACCAGGCGCCGGCGAAGAACGGGTTGGGATCGCGCCCCTCGGTCAGGCCGTAATGCAGGTAATGATGCACCGGATCGAAGCCGGTTGCGCCGACATCGGGGTATCGGCGCAGATACCAGTCGGCGTCGCACAGCAGCCGGAAGGTGGCTTCCAGTCCCGGCGTGGGGCCGGGTTCAGGCGGCGACATGCAGCACGGCGTAAAATTCCCCGCGGTCGCGCAGGGTGGGGTAAAGCCGCTCGATCCGCAGCGGCGACAGCCCGGCGAT
>DAHWDR010000047.1:0-6016 GCA_027330745.1 Acetobacteraceae bacterium
CGGGCGCGAGGCGATCAGCAGGGCGGCGACGAAACCGGTGAAATTGCCGATCGAATGCCCGCCCGCGGCGGCGCGCCAGCCGGCGAAGCCGATCACCAGCGCCACCGTGGCCCCGCCCAGCACTTCCAGCACCGGGTCCACCGCGGCGCGGGAGCGGCTCATGCGCAATAGCGCGCGATAGAGCGCGGCGAAGGATTGGTCGGCGCGTTCGGTCTCGGCGGATTCCAGGCCATAGGCGCGCACGGTGCGGGCCTGGGCGAAGCTTTCATTCAGCATCGCCGCCGCTTCGCCCATACGTTCCTGCATCCCGCCCGAGGCGCGGCGGACGCGCTTGCCGATGCGCTGGATCGGGATCGCCGCGAGCGGATACAGCACCGCGCCGATCAGGCAGAGTTCCCAGTCCAGATACAGCATCGAGCCGATCAGCCCGATCAGGGTCAGCCCGTCGGCCAGGCCGTTCACCGCCCGGGTCAGCGCGTCGCGGATCACGGTGGCGTCGGTGGTGAAGCGGGCGGCGAGCTGGGCCGGGGCCTCGCGTTCCACGCGCGCGAGATCGGCGTTGGTGAGATGGGCGAACATGCGCAGCTGGAGACCGCGGATGACGCGCAGGACCGTGCGCTGCACCGCCACGTTCTGGGTGTATTGCGCCAGCGCCTTGATCCCGGTGACCACCACGACCAGCGCCGGCACCTGATACAGGATGCGGGCGTCCTTGGCGGTGAACATGGCGAAGGCGTGGTCGATCACCACCGGGTAGAGCGCGGTCGCCCCGGCCATGACCGTGGTCAGCAACAGGATCAGCAGCAGCTGCGGCAGGTGGACGCGCAGATCCTCCCGCCACAGCCGCGCGATCAGGGCGCGGGTGGAGGGTTCGGCCAACGGCGCGGCGGCCGGGAGGCCAGCGGGGAAGACGGCGTCCATCCGCGGCGTGTAGCAGAGGCCGGCACCGCCGCCGAGATCAGCGCCGCAGCACCATCCCCGCCGCCCCCAGCATCAGCGTCATGCCGGCGATATCG
Source organism: Acetobacteraceae bacterium (assembly GCA_027330745.1). Taxonomy (GTDB): domain Bacteria; phylum Pseudomonadota; class Alphaproteobacteria; order Acetobacterales; family Acetobacteraceae; genus JAJZVS01. The sequence goes on from DAHWDR010000047.1 coordinate 1,017, forward strand.
GCCAAGCCCACATGCTCGCCGAACAGAAGCATGGCGGCCACCACGCCGACCACCGGGGACACGAACGCATAGGTGCCGGTGCGGCTGGCGCCCCAGTCGCGCACCAGCAGCCAATAGATCATGGTCGCGCCGAGCGAGCCGGGCAGCAGCAGGTAAAGCCACGCCCCGAAAGCGGGCCAGCCCCAGTCCAGGCTGGTGGCCGCGGCCAGCGATCCCGGCTCGAACAACAGCGACCCGGCCAGCAGCAGCCCGCCGCCGAGCAGATTGGTCATCGCCGCGACATCGGCCGGCGGCACGGTCCGCATCATTGGCCGCGCCAGGATCGAGCCGGCCGAGTAGCAGAGCGTGCCGATAATCACGCCGCCGGCCCCGGCCAGTTCGCGCCAGCCGAGCGTGCCCGCCAGCGCCTTCGGCCCGAACAGAACCAGGATTCCGCCGATCCCCAGCACCAGTGCCGCACCCTGGCGGGCGGACCAGCGTTCCTGTCCCGCCATCACGCCGAAGCCCAGCAGCGAGATCGGCGTCAGCGCCGAGGAAATCACGGTTGCCAGCCCCGCCGGCACGTAGCGCAATCCGTAGAGCTGGATCACCTGGTTGCATGAGATCAGCAGGATCGAGGCGATCAGCAGGCGTGGGAACAACCGGCGCGGGATGCCGATGTGATGACCCTGCGCGCGCCGCCAGGCGAGTAGCGCGAGACCGGCGATCACCCAGCGCGTGCCGGCGAACAGCCCCGGCGGGACGGTGGCGATGCCGATCTTCATCGCCAGCCACGTGGTGCCCCAGACGAAGCACAGGACCGCAAACATCGCGCGTTGCCGCGCGAGCGGGGGAATGGTGGCGGCGGGAGGACCGGCAAGCGAGGCTTGCATCGCGGATCCCGGAACGGCCGGGGCCTTGCGCATCATCATGGGGGGCAGGGGCGGGGGAAGGGGCTGGCGGTGATCCGACGCTTATTACCCGCCTGCATCGTGGCGAAGGCAAGGCATATCCGCTGGTGGTGTGGGGTGTCGCGCAAACCGAGACACTGCCCACGATCCTCGACCCTGTCGCAACCCGGGGAGGCGTGGCAGAAACGCGGTATGACCGACTCCAAACTGGATTGCCTGCGCTGTCCCAGCCTGTGCTGCCGCATGGCGGGCTATGTGGACGTGAGCCGGGAAGACATCCGCCGCCTGGCCCGTTTCCTGGGGCTGACGGTGCCGGAGTTCGAGCGGCGCCACATCGTCGCGCGCACCCGGCGCGGCGCAAAGCGGATCAAAGCCGGGTACGATACGTGTCAGTTCCTGGGCGAGGACCGCATGTGCACGGTCTATGCGGCACGGCCGAAGGATTGTCGCGGCTATTATTGCTGGGAACAGACCGATACGACGGTGCATGAATTCGCCCGCTTCCTGCAGATCGGGCCGGCGGCGCTGCGCGCGGAGGAAGCGAAGGAAGGGGCGGATTCCCCGTCCGGTTAGGGGATCGGTAACGGTTTCGCGGCACTCTGTGTGCGCCGGCGGCCAGTGGGCCGGGCAGCCCGCGGCAAAACGCCGCACCAGCACAGGAATCGCGTTCGCATGAGTTCGATCAGCGCCATCTCTGGCGGCATCACCCCGCAGCTCCTCTCCCTCGCCAAGCCGAAATCCGGCAAAGCGGACGGAGACGGGGATCATGGTGTGGAACCGGCCGCCAAATCCGCGTCTGCGGCCCCGGCCCCGTCATCCGGCGGCGCGGTGAGGCTGACCGCCTGAACGGCGGCGAGTGCGCGGTGACGCATGGTCGCACCGCGTTCACGCTTGTCCGCGATCGGATCCTAGACGCCGTAGCGGGCGATCACGTCGCGCCAGGACGCGAGGTCCTCAGGCCCGGCGATCGGCCGGGTTACGCCCGTGTTTGCCATCACCGGAACCAGGACCCGACCCACGCCCGCGGCGGCAAGTTCCGGGATGCGGGTCAGGTCTTCCGGCACGCTGACGGTGATCTCGATCTCGGCCGGATCGCGGTTGGCTTCGGCCGCGCCGGCGCGCAAGGCGGCGAGCAGTTCGGGCGGCGCGCCGCGGGCGGGGAAGAAACCCTGCGCCATGCGTCCGGCGCGGCGGGCGGCGGCGTCGGAATGGCCGCCGATGACGATCGGTACCGTGCCGTGGGTGGGTTTGGGGCGCATATAAGCGGCTTCGAAGCGCACGAACTGGCCGGCGTAGCTCGGGGTTTCCTGTTCCCACAAAGCGCGCATCGCGGCGATGTATTCCTCGGTGCGCTTGCCGCGTTGCGCGAAGGGAACGCCGAGGGCGTCGAACTCCTCGCGCAGCCAGCCGACGCCGATGCCCAGGATCACCCGCCCGCCGGATAGGTGATCGAGCGTCGCCACCTGCTTGGCGCAGAGCACCGGGTTGTGCTCGGGCAGGATCAGGATGCCGGTGGCGAGCTTGATGCGCGTGGTGGCGGCGGCGACATAGGCCATCCAGATCAGCGGGTCGGGGATGGAGAAAGCGGGCTCGCGCCCGGGCATCCGACCGTTGGGGGAATACGGGTAGGCGGATTGGTAATCGCGCGGGATCACGACATGTTCGACGGTCCAGGCGGATTCAAAGCCGGCTTCCTCGGCGGCCTGCAGCAGGGCGATGGCCTTCGCGGGATCGGTGTAGGGGCCGGTGTTGCAGTAGCGCAGGCCGAATTTCATCGCCGAGGGTGCTCCGGGCAGGACGGGTCCGCCACTGTCAACCGGTTCGGTGCCGTCCGCAAACCTGGGCCGGTCGCTCCTGGCGGTGCCGCTACCGCGCGACCGTCACCCGCACCGGGATCCGCCACGGTTCCGGCCCGCCCATCCACACCGCGAACCGATCCGCGCCCGCGAACCCGGGGGCCGGCTTGTAGGCGATCCGCATCTGTTGGCCGACCGAACCCACCACAACCTGGCCATGCGCCGGCGGGCGCGCCACCGACAGCGGCGCGATCACCGGGATCTGGCCACGCACCGCGAAGGTGAACCGGATCGCGCACCATCCGCCGTCATTGGCGGTCCGGATCCGCCCATGCGGCATCAGGACGGTGTCGAACGTGGGATCCGGTCCGCCGGGGAACCGCCCGAAAACCGGCAGGCTGGCCGTGCAGGGCCGTGCCGGGGTCAGGGTGGTGAGCAGGGCCGCGTTCTGTGCGACCGGTGCGGCGCATCCGCCGAGCGCCAACAGGGCGCCAAGCGCAGGCAGGCCGAGGCGGGTACCGCGCATGGGTTCACTCCCCTTGATTGCGTCCGGTGCCGTTCATCTGGGTGCCCGCGGCGCCGGCGCAACCCCGCTCTCTCGCCCGCCGCGCCTGGCCCGGCTATGCTGGCCCGGACGCCACGCCAAGGATCTTCGCCCATGCCCGTCTATCGTTCTCGGACCACCACCCACGGCCGCACCATGGCGGGCGCACGCGCCCTGTGGCGCGCCACCGGCATGACCGACGGCGATTTCGGCAAGCCGATCATCGCCATCGCCAATTCCTTCACCCAGTTCGTGCCCGGGCACGTCCATCTGAAGGATCTGGGCCAGTTGGTCGCGGCGGAAATCGCCAAGGCCGGCGGCGTGGGGCGCGAGTTCAATACCATCGCGGTCGATGACGGCATCGCCATGGGCCATGACGGGATGCTGTATTCGCTGCCCTCGCGCGAGCTGATCGCGGATGCGGTGGAATACATGGTCAACGCGCATTGCGCCGACGCGCTGGTGTGCATTTCCAACTGCGACAAGATCACGCCGGGAATGCTGATGGCGGCGATGCGGCTGAATATCCCGACCGTGTTCGTCTCCGGCGGGCCGATGGAGGCCGGCAAGGTCGTCTCGGGCGGCAGTAAGAAATCGGTCGATCTGATCACCGCCATGGTGGTTGCCGCCGATCCTTCCGCCTCCGAGGCCGAGACCGAAGTGATGGAACGTTCCGCCTGCCCGACCTGCGGATCGTGCTCGGGGATGTTCACCGCCAATTCGATGAACTGCCTGACCGAGGCTTTGGGGCTGGCGTTGCCCGGCAACGGCACCGTGGTCGCCACCCATGCCGACCGGCGCAAGCTGTTCGTGGAAGCGGGCTGGACCATCGTCGATCTCGCACGGCGCCACTACGAGCAGGACGATGCCTCGGTGCTGCCGCGCAACATCGCCTCGTTCAAGGCGTTCGAGAACGCGATGTCGCTGGATATCGCGATGGGCGGCTCCACCAATACGGTCCTGCATCTGCTGGCGGCGGCGCAGGAAGGGGAGGTGCCGTTCGCCATGGCCGATATCGACCGCTTGTCGCGGCGAGTGCCGAATCTGTGCAAGGTCTCGCCCTCGGTCGCGGATGTCCATGTCGAGGACGTCCATCGTGCCGGCGGGATCATGGGGATTCTGGGCGAGCTGGATCGCGGCGGCCTGATCCATACCGACGTATCCACCGTGCACAGCCCGACGCTGGCCCGCGCGCTGGACCGGCACGACGTGATGCGCGCGCCCGCGGGCGGTGCCGTGGCGGAGTTCTTCCGCGCCGGTCCGGGCGGGGTGCGCACCACCGAGGCGTTCAGCCAGGCGGTGCGCTACGACAGCCTGGACACCGACCGCGAACGCGGCGTGGTGCGCGATGTGGCGCACGCCTTCAGCAAGGACGGTGGGTTGGCGGTGTTGTATGGCAATATCGCAACCGATGGGGCGATCGTGAAGACGGCCGGGGTGGATGCCTCGGTGCTGGTGTTCGCCGGGCCGGCGCGCGTGTTCGAGAGCCAGGACGATGCGGTGGCCGGGATTTTGGGCGATCGGGTCAAGCCTGGCGACGTGGTGGTGATCCGCTATGAGGGACCGAAAGGCGGGCCCGGGATGCAGGAGATGCTGTATCCCACGTCGTATCTGAAATCGAAGGGGCTTGGGAAAGCCTGCGCGCTGATCACCGACGGGCGGTTCTCCGGCGGCACGTCGGGGCTGTCGATCGGGCATATCTCGCCCGAGGCGGCGGAGGGCGGGGATATCGCGCTGGTGGCGGACGGCGACCGGATCGAGATCGATATT